>JBEVMD010000392.1:0-5985 GCA_040508835.1 Duganella sp.
GTTGCACCTTGATTAGCGTGTAAAATGGCGCTCCTTTGCCATTTCCGAAACAAGGCCTGTCAACTTTATGTGGTTCAAGAATCTACAGATTTATCGTCTGCCGGCCCCATGGGCCTATACCCCCGAACAACTGGAAGCCGCACTCGAACCGTACGCGTTTGTTCCCGCCAGCAGCAACGAGCTGTTGCGCCAGGGCTGGGACAAGCCGCGTCCTAACGGCGGCCTGGTCCATGTCGTCAACAAACAGATGTTGATCGTGCTGGGCACGGAGAAAAAACTGCTGCCGTCGAGCGTGATCAACCAGGTCGCCAAGGCCCGCGCGGCCGAAATGGAAGAAGCGCAAGGCTTTGCGCCCGGCAAAAAAGCCATGAAGGAACTGAAGGAACGCGTGGCCGACGAACTGCTGCCGCGCGCCTTCTCGATCCGTGGCAACGTCTGGACCTGGATCGACCCCGTCAATGGCTGGCTGGTGGTCGACGCGGCCAGCCCGGCCAAGGCCGATGAAGTGATCAAGCTGCTGTTGAAAGCCGTGGACAAGCTGCCGCTGGAAAGCCTGCGCGTGCAGCGCTCGCCCGTGGGCGTGATGACCGAGTGGCTGCAGACGGACGAAGCGCCGGCCGGTTTCACGGTCGACATGGACACCGAATTGCGCGCCACCGGCGAGAGCAAGGCAGCCGTGCGCTACGTGCGCCACACGCTGGAACCGGCCGAAGTGCGCCGTCACATCGAAGCGGGCAAGCAGTGCACGCGCCTGGCGCTGACGTGGGACAGCAAGATCTCGTTCGTGCTGACCGAATCGCTGGCGATCAAGAGCGTCAAGGCGCTGGACGTGCTGGCCGAAAAGGAATCGAGCACCCGCAACGACGAAGAACGCTTCGACGGCGACTTCATGCTGATGACGGGCGAGCTGGCCAAGATGATGGCCGATGTGGTGGAAGCCCTCGGCGGCGAAGCGAAAGCGTAAGCGACGACGCTGCGGTTTCATTGGTTCCTGCGTGCGCGAGGACGACGGTTTTATGGCCGCTGGCTTGCGAGCCGTCATCCCGCAGCGGCGGACCGCCGCGCAGGCGGGGCTCCGGTTTGACCTTGCATCACAGCGGCTGGAACACCCCGGCCGCCTTATTTTTTTGCACGTTATCCCACGCAAAAATCTTCCCGTTCATCGCCACGTACACCCCCGGCGCCAGGGTCTGCGCCACGCCGCAGGCAAACCCCAGGTTGAACATCGCATCCGAGTTGGCAATCGCATACGGAATCATCGCGCCCGTCAGCACGATGGTCTGGCCCAGGTTGGCCGGTCCCAGCACGGCTGCCGTCTGCGGCATGGTGTCGGTGCCGTGGATGATCACGATCGCCTTTTCGCTGGCCGCGCGGCACGCGGCCAGGATGCGCTCGCGGTCGGCATCCACCATGTCCAGCGAATCCATCAGCGGCAGCTGTTCCAGCGCCACGTCCACCGTCAGGCGGCAACGTTCGAGCAGGGCGGGCACATGGCTGTCCGCAAAGCCCAGTGAGCCGTTGAGTTCGTTGTAATGTTTGTCGAAAGTGCCGCCGGTGGCGAGGATGCGCAGGGTCATGGTGAGTGCTAGCTGGTGAAAATGATCTGCATCATAACCCAAACCGCCATCTTCAAAGAATGCAGAAAGTGAGCTCGGCGTACTGGAAATCCAGCGATATTATGCCTATATTGGTTTCTTTGTTTGTCACCCCCTGGTCTGGATCCCATGAAAGCGCTTGCTCCCGGAACTGTTATTTTTCATCGCCATCGCGGCTATGGCGTGATCACGGCCGTCAATCTGCTGACGGGCTGGATCTCGGCCCGCTTCGGCAGCGAGTCGCGCACGCTCGACCTCAACCTGTCCACCGACGAGGTGCAGTTTGCCGATGGCGAGGCGATCCGTTTCCGCCGCGCGCCGCCCGACCGCATGCCCCACGCGCGGCTGATGGCCATGGTGCGCGCGCTGCACCAGGCCGGCTATCAGAAGCTGTATCTGTACGCGTGGCCCAAGCCGTCGGGCCTGCACTGGCGCTGGCATCTGTTCACCGGCAAGCGCGACTGGATGCAGCGGTCGTGGCGCGAGGGCTGGTACGGCTCCGGCGCCGACTACAACAGCAATCCCGTGATGGGCTGGGGCGACAACCCGGGCGCCACCACCGAGGAGCTGGTGCACGCGCTGGCCAAATTCGACCCGCAAGGGCTGGCGCAAGCGCTGGGCCGCGACGACGACCACACGGCCTGGTTTGCCAGCGTGTGCGACGCCTTGCTGCCCGGTTATATGTACAGCCTGGACATGCAGCGTCCCGCCGGAGCGCCGCTGATCGAGATGCCGCCCGTGCCCGTGGTGCCGGTACGCGCCACGCTGCCGCCATACAGCGGCCCCGACATCACCTGGCCCCCCGGCTGGGCCGGCCTGTGGAGCAAGGTGCATGCGATGCCGACACCACGCATCAATCTGACCGGCCTGCCCGAAAAAACCGACTGAGAGCGCCTGACATCACCTCCATAGCTGCGTTGCAGCGCCTCGCCGTACTGGCGTACTGTCTTCGTCGTTGCGCCTTGCTCTGAAGGTGATGCCAGGCGCTCTCGGCGCGCACGCTACGCACGTTAAAACGTCCATAGCTGCGTTGCAGCGCCTTGCTCAGAAGGTGATATCAGGCGCTCTGGCTGCGCACGTTGCGCACAAACTCGGGGTTGTGGATGGCGTCGTATTTGCCGGCCTCGAAATCGACGATGTTCTGGAATGCGTGGTGGAAGTACAGCTCGTAACTGTCCCGCTCCACGTAACCGAGGTGCGGCGTGGCCAGCACGGTGGGGATGCGCAGCAGCGGCGCGTCGGCCGCCAGGGGTTCCGACGTGAACACATCGAGCGCAGCGTAACCGGGACGGCCGCGCGTCAAGCCCTGCTCCAGCGCATCGGGCGCTACCAGCTCGGCGCGGCTGGTGTTGACGAGCAGGGCAGTGGGCTGCATGCGCGCCAGGTCGTCGCTGCTCACGATGCCACGGGTGGCGTCGTTCAGGCGCAGGTGCAAACTCAGTACATCGGACTCGGCAAAAAACGCGGCGCGCGACGGCGCGGCAGCATGGCCATCGGCCACTGCCCTGTTGCGGCTCGCTGCGCTGCCCCATATCACTACCTGCATGCCGAACGCGCGGCCGTAGCCGGCCACCAGCTGACCGATTTTTCCGTAGCCCCAGATCCCCAGCGTACGGCCCTTGAGCACGAAACCGAGTCCGTTCAGTTGCGGATTGATCGACGCCGTCTGCCACAGGCCATCTTTCAAATTGTTCGCATACGGGACGATCTTGCGCGCCGCCGCCATGACCAGCGCCCAGGTCAGTTCGGCGGGGGCAGTGGGCGAGCCCACGCCTTCGGCAATGGCGATGCCCAGCTCGGTAGCAGCCGCCACATCGACGTGGCCGGACAGCTTGCCGGTCTGCGAAATCAGCTTGAGATTGGGCAGCTTGGACAGCAACGCGCGGTTGAGCGCGGTGCGCTCGCGGATCAGCACCAGCGCATCGAACGGCGCCAGCCGAATGGCCAGCTGACCCAGGCCCCGTGTTGTATTGTTGAACACTTTGACATCATGCCGCTGCAAAATTTTCATACTTTCCAATGCGGCAGCAGCGTTCTGATAATCATCTAATACAGCAATTTTCATGGAAGATAACCGATCTTGTCTTCAAATTCGTAGCGGAATAACATCTGTGACACAAAACCAAATAGCCTACTACATTACTCGACTATTTTTCCTACATTTTCGATTGAATCGCCCGATTAGCGGTGTACAATCGCTCAAAAAATGAACAGCCCAGCATCGATTTGAGCTGTCGCCGCCTGCGCTCACAGAGCCTGGCACCACGACAAGACCGCCGTATATAGTGACTACGCCGACCCATCCAGGATGGGCTTCTGCGCGTGACCCTATAACCAAGCAATTGCTGACGACGATCCTGCCGAAAGAATTTTAATTGGCATTGGAGGTAGTATGAATCAGCCCATCATGGGTGGCGTTGCCACACTGAACGTCCCAGCTTACATCAAGCATCAAAAACTCATCAATTGGGTCACGGAGATCGCCGCGCTGACCAAACCGGACCGCATCTACTGGTGCGACGGTTCGCAGGAAGAGTACGACCGCCTGTGCGCGGAAATGGTTGCCGCCGGCACCATGAAAAAACTTAACGAAGCCAAGCGTCCCAACTCCTACCTGGCCCTGTCCGATCCGACCGACGTGGCGCGCGTGGAAGACCGCACCTTCATCTGCACGGCCACCAAGGAAGAAGCCGGTCCTACCAACAACTGGATGGCGCCTGCCGAAATGCGCGCCACCCTGAACCCGCTGTTCGACGGCGCCATGATCGGCCGCACCCTGTACGTGGTGCCGTTCTCGATGGGCCCGCTGGGTTCGCCGATCGCGCACATCGGCGTGGAACTGTCCGACTCGCCGTATGTGGCCGTCAATATGCGCATCATGACGCGCATGGGCAAGGCCGTGTACGACGTGCTGGGCACCGATGGCGAGTTCGTGCCATGCTTGCACACCGTGGGCGCGCCGCTGCAAGCGGGCCAGCAGGACGTGGCATGGCCATGCAACAAGACCAAGTACATCGTGCACTACCCCGAGACCCGTGAAATCTGGTCCTACGGTTCCGGCTACGGCGGCAATGCGCTGCTGGGCAAAAAATGCTTCGCGCTGCGCATCGCGTCCACCATGGGTTACCAGGACCAGGCCAAGGATGGCATGGGCTGGCTCGCCGAACACATGTTGATCCTGGGCGTGGAATCGCCACAGGGCAAAAAGCACTACGTGGCTGCCGCCTTCCCTTCGGCTTGCGGCAAGACCAACTTCGCCATGCTGATCCCGCCAGGCACTTTCAATGGCTGGAAAGTCACCACCATCGGCGACGACATCGCCTGGATCAAGCCGGGCGCCGACGGCCGCCTGTACGCGATCAACCCGGAAGCCGGCTACTTCGGCGTGGCCCCTGGCACCAACGAAAAAACCAACTTCAACTGCATGGCCTCCATGCGTGAAAACACCATCTTCACCAACGTCGCGCTGACCGACGACGGCGACGTCTGGTGGGAAGGCCTGACCAAGCAGGCGCCCGAGCACCTGATCGACTGGCAGGGCAAGGACTGGACGCCAGCGTCCGGCACCAAGGCGGCGCACCCGAACGCGCGCTTCACCGTGGCTGCCACCCAGAACCCGGTGATCGACGACGCGTGGGACGATCCGGCCGGTGTGCCGATCTCGGCCTTCATCTTCGGCGGCCGCCGTTCGACCACCGTGCCGCTGGTCACCGAAGCCCGTAGCTGGGTGGAAGGCGTGTACATGGCGGCCACCATGGGTTCCGAAACCACCGCTGCCGCTGCCGGCCAGATGGGCGTGGTGCGCCGCGATCCGTTCGCCATGCTGCCGTTCATGGGCTACAACATGAGCGACTACTTCCAGCACTGGCTGAACCTGGGCGAAAAACTGGGCCAGATCGACGGCGCCACCCTGCCGAAAATCTACTGCGTCAACTGGTTCCGCACCGACGACCAGGGCCACTTCGTGTGGCCTGGCTTCGGCGACAATATGCGCGTGCTGAAATGGATGCTCGAGCGTATCGAAGGCGAAGCGGGCGGCGTCGAAAACATCTTCGGCACCACCCCGCGCTTTGGCGACATCCACTGGGACGGCATGCCGTTCTCGCCGGAAGAGTTCGAGACCATCACCTCGATCGACAAGGATGCCTGGCGCGAAGAACTGAAACTGCACGAAGAACTGTTCACCAAGCTGGCCTACCACCTGCCGCAAGAATTGACGGCGGTGAAAGCCGAGCTGGAGAAGCGCCTGGCAAAATAAGCCGGCCTGATGGTGGAGACGGAACGGCGCATGCATCATGCGCCGTTTTTTTTTCGTGTATGCTGGGCCGACTGCCCGACTCAACCGAAAACTCCGCGCTGAGGGACACGTGAACAGCAAGCTCATTATTTT
>JBEVMD010000397.1:0-3669 GCA_040508835.1 Duganella sp.
GTTGCACCTCCTTGCCGTGCTTGCGCACTGTCTGCGTCGGCGCGCCTCGCTGTGTATGCTTTGCGACCGCCTCGGTTGCTGCTACTGCTTTTTCGTCATCCCTGCTTTGCAGGAATGACTCATCGTACTGCGCTTCCTGCTGTTTGCCATAGTACAATCCCCCCATGATTATTCTCGGCATCGACCCCGGCCTGCGCACCACCGGCTTTGGCGTCATCCACAAGCAGGGCAGCAAACTGCGCTATATCGCTTCCGGCACCATCAAAAGCGGCGAGGGCAACTTGCCGGTCCGCCTCAAGGTGATCCTGGACGGCGTGGCGGAGGTCGCCCGTATTTACCAGCCCGAATGCGCGGCCATCGAACAGGTGTTCGTCAACGTCAACCCGCAATCGACCCTGCTGCTGGGCCAGGCGCGCGGGGCGGCCATTTGCGCGCTGGTGTCGGCCGACCTGACTGTGGCCGAGTATTCGCCCACCCAGATCAAGCAGGCCGTGGTCGGTACCGGACGCGCCGTCAAGTCGCAGGTGCAGGACATGGTCGCGCGCCTGCTGGCGCTGCCCGGCTTGCCCGGCACCGACGCTGCCGACGCGCTCGGCATCGCCATCTGCCACGCCCACAGCCGCGAAACGCTGACCCTGATCGCCAGCGCCGGCATCAAGACCACCACCGCTGGCGCCACGGCGCCGGGCGGTCCCCTGGCGGGCCTGCGCATGAAACGCGGCCGCCTGGTCGGTTAATTTATCTCCCCCTACACAAGGTGTTCACACGATGATCGGTCGTCTCTCCGGTATTTTGCTTGAAAAAAATCCGCCGCAATTGCTGGTGGACTGCGGCGGCGTCGGCTACGAAGTCGATGTCCCCATGAGCACGTTCTACAACCTGCCCGGCGTGGGTGAAAAAGTGGTGCTGTTCACGCACCAGGCGATCCGCGAGGATGCCCACCTGCTGTTCGGCTTTGGCAACGCCGAGGAACGCGCCGTGTTCCGCCAGCTGATCAAGATCACCGGCGTCGGTGCGCGCACCGCGCTGTCGATCCTCTCCGGCATGTCGATTGCCGACCTGGCGCACGCGGTCACGTTGCAGGAATCGGGCCGCCTGATCAAGGTGCCCGGCATCGGCAAGAAAACCGCCGAGCGACTGCTGCTCGAACTCAAAGGCAAGCTGGGCGCGGACCTGGGCGCCGGCGGCGCGCACGCCGCGCCCGATGCGCAATCGGACATCCTCAACGCGCTGCTGGCGCTCGGCTACTCCGACAAGGAAGCACTGTTGGCGCTCAAGACCGTGCCAGCGGGCGCCGGTGTGTCGGACGGTATCAAGCAGGCGTTGAAGGCGTTGTCCAAGGGGTGATCGAGCGCAAACGCGCGAAGTCATCCAGATCAATAAAGTCAGTCATACTGGCGCGAGCGGCTTTGCCCGATTGCGCGGGCACGCGCTTTTCGGCGGTGGCGCCCGATCTGGCCTACACTGCGTCATGGTCGACGATTTTATCGGGCAAAAGGCAACGTTGGCCAATCTGCGTGGTCCTTTGATGGCGCGGGCGCGCAAGTCATAGGCGCGACCGTGCTGACAGGCAAAAATTATTCTGCTCGCCTGGCATCAGAGCGCGCTCAAATTGATGAGCTAAGGAGGAAACATGGCGACATCGAAAATTGGTGTACCGACGTTTTGGATTCGGCTTCGAATGCCTCCCCGCTTCCGAAGCCAGATCTCTCTGCCGAACTCCATCGAGCGAAAGAATCATTGCGCACCTGGAAGCGGCTGATAGCTGAAGGCAAGGTAGAATCGCTGATTGTGCAGTTGCCTGCTACGCCAGGCTCAGACCAGCCCGTGCGCATGCTTTCCGTGCTCGAACAAGAACAATTACGCGCCACCAAAAAAGCTTTCGGCGCGTACGTCGAGCGCATATTAAATATCACCCCTATCAAGTAACGCATGAGCATCCAGACCGACAGCTTCACCGAACAGCGCATTATCGACGCGGCGCCCACGTCGCCCAACGAAGAGGCGATCGAACGCGCCTTGCGTCCCAAGCTCCTCGATGAATATGTCGGGCAGGCAAAGATCCGCGACCAGCTCGAAATTTTTATCGCTGCCGCGCGCAACCGCAAGGAGGCGCTCGACCATACCTTGCTGTTCGGCCCACCGGGCCTCGGCAAGACCACGCTGGCCAACATCATCGCGCGCGAGATGGGCGTCAACCTGCGCCAGACGTCGGGCCCGGTGCTGGAACGCCCGGGCGACCTAGCGGCGATTTTGACCAACCTGGAAGCGAACGATGTGCTGTTCATCGACGAGATCCACCGCCTGTCGCCCGTGGTCGAGGAAATCCTGTACCCGGCGCTCGAGGACTACCAGATCGACATCATGATCGGCGAAGGCCCGGCCGCCCGTTCCGTCAAGCTCGACCTGCAACCGTTCACGCTGGTGGGCGCCACCACGCGCGCCGGCATGCTGACCAATCCGCTGCGCGACCGCTTCGGCATCGTCGCCCGCCTCGAGTTTTATAACACCGAGGAACTGACCAAGATCGTCACCCGCAGCGCGGCGCTGCTCAAGGCCAATATCGATCCCGAAGGCGCGGTGGAAATCGCCCGCCGCGCGCGCGGCACGCCCCGTATCGCCAACCGCCTGCTGCGCCGCGTGCGCGATTACGCGGAAGTGAAAAGCAATGGCGACATCACCAAGACCACGGCCGACGCTGCGCTGGTCATGCTCGACGTGGATACGGTCGGCTTCGACGTCATGGACCGCAAGCTGCTCGAAGCGGTGCTGTACAAGTTCGGCGGCGGCCCGGTGGGCATCGGCAACCTGGCGGCGGCCATCGGCGAAGCGGCCGACACCATCGAGGACGTGCTGGAACCTTACCTGATCCAGCAAGGCTTTTTGCAGCGCACGCCGCGCGGCCGCGTGGCCACGCCGGCCGCGTACCGCCACTTCGGCGTCACGCCGCCGCGCACCAACCCCAACGGCGAACTGTGGGACCTGTGATGCAGATCTGGGTCGATGCCGATGCCTGTCCGGCCGTGGTCAAGGACATCCTGTACCGCGTGGCCGACCGCATGCAGTTGCAGGTCACGCTGGTCGCCAACCAGCTATTAAGGGTGCCGCCGTCGCGGTTCATCCGGTCGGTGCAAGTGCCTTCGGGCGCCGACGTGGCCGACCAGGAAATCGTGCGCCTGCTGGCGCCCGGCGACCTGGTGGTCACCGGCGACATCCCGCTGGCGTCCGACGTACTTAAAAAAGGCGGCTACGCGCTCAATCCGCGCGGCGAGTTCTACACCAATGACAACATCGCGCAAATGCTGACCATGCGCGCCTTCATGGACGAGCTGCGCGGCAGCGGCGTCGACACGGGCGGCCCGGCCGCATTCAGCCAGAGCGACCGCCAGAGCTTTGCCAACAGCCTGGACCGGCATCTGCGCAAGCACGCCACGCCACCCGTTCAGTCCTGATCTTTCGGCGGCGCCATGGTCGGCACGAAGCGCGGGAGATACACAGTCACGCACGCGCCGATTGCCGCCAGCATCACTTGCAGCGCCGGCAGGTGCTGCAAGCGCCACATCGAATAGCCCATCGAGCACCACATAAAGAGCAAAATCCACACCTTGGCGCGCAGCGGGATACCTTTGCCGTTTTCATAGTCGCGCAGGTATTTACCAAACACGCGAT
>JBEVMD010000530.1:0-21561 GCA_040508835.1 Duganella sp.
GGGCGGCCTGCTGGCGGCCCAGCGCGGCGGCGCGGTGGCCGTACGCGTGACGCAGTCGTCCACCGACCAGGAATTTACCGGCACACTGACCTTTATCGACAATACGGTCGACCCGGTGGCCGGCGTGATCCGCGTGAAAGCCGAGTTCGACAACCGGGCCACGGCCCTGTGGCCGGGCCAGTACGTCAATGCGCAACTGGTGTCGCACGTGCTCAAGGGCGCGCTGGTGATCCCGCAAAACGCCATCATCAGCAACACCCATGGCACGTTTGTCTATGCGGTCGATGGCGCGCAGTCGGCGCAGATGGTGCAGGTCAAGCGGCTGCATGCGTTTGGCGACCTGGCGGCCGTGTCCGGTCTGACCGGCAAGGAGCGCGTGATCGTGGACGGCAAACAGAACCTGCGCCCGGGCGGCAAGGTGCGCGTGGCCAGCACCACGGCGCTGGACAAGACGGCCGACGCCATCCGCAACCAGGGCTGACCGATGAACATTTCCGAGTTGTGTATCCGCCGTCCCGTGATGGTGGTGCTGCTGTCGCTGACGCTGGTGCTGGCAGGCGTGCTGGCGTATTTCTATATTCCCGTGGCGGCGCTGCCCAGCTATAACACGCCGGTGATCAACGTCTCGGCCGACTTGCCGGGAGCGTCGCCGGAAACCATGGCGTCGTCGGTGGCGCTGCCGCTGGAAAAGCAGTTTTCCACCATTCCGGGCATGACCTTGATCACGTCCAGCAATACGCTGGGCAATTCGTCGCTCACGCTCGAGTTCGATCCCAGCATCAGCATCAACGAAGCGGCGGTCGATGTGCAGGCGGCGCTGCTGCGCGCCCAGCGCCAGTTGCCGCTCGAGATGACCGACCTGCCGTCGTACCGCAAGGTCAACCCGGCCGATGCGCCGGTGCTGTTCATGACCATGCATTCGCCGTCGCTCACGCTGGCCGAATTGAACGACTACGCGGAAAACCTGGTGGCGCCCAGCCTGTCCACGCTGCCCGGCGTGGCGCAGGTCAGCGTCAACGGCCAGAAGCGTTTTGCCGTGCGCATCCGCGCCCGGTCCGACCTGCTCAACGCGCGCGACCTGACACTGGAAGAGCTGCAGCAGGCGATCAAGTCGGCCAACGCCAACACGCCGCTGGGCGTGCTGGACGGTCCGACCCAGACGCTGACCATCCAGGGCAATCCGCAGCTGATGAAAGCGTCCGAATTTGCCGACCTGATCGTGGCCGTGCGCAATGGCGAGCCGGTGCGTTTAAAAGACGTGGCGACCGTGGAAGACAGTTTTCAGTCGGTGAAAGCGGCCGGCAGCTACAACGGCGAACGGTCCATCGTGCTGCTGGTGCAGCGCCAGCCCGACGCCAACACGGTGCAGGTGGTCGACGGCGTGCGCGCGCTGCTGCCGCGCTTTACATCGCAGCTGCCGGCGTCGGTCAGCATCAACCTGGTGAACGACCGGTCGGTGTCGATCCGCGAGGCGATCCACGACGTCAATCTGACCTTGCTCCTGACCATCGTACTGGTGGTGCTGGTGATCTTTTTGTTCCTGCGCCGCGCGGCTGCCACGTTCATTCCGGCCGTTACCATGCCGATCTCGCTGCTGGGCGCGCTGGCGCTGCTGTATGCGTTCGGCTACAGCCTCGACAACATCTCGCTGCTGGGCATCACGCTGGCCGTGGGGCTGGTGGTCGATGACGCCATCGTGGTGCTGGAAAACATCGTGCGCCATATCGAGCTGGGCAAAAAACCGCTGCAGGCGGCATTGATCGGCTCCAGGGAAATGGGCTTTACGATTATTTCGATTTCCGAGTCGCTGGTGGCCGTGTTCATCCCGATCTTCTTCATGCCGGGCGTGATCGGCCTGATGTTCCATGAATTCGCGGTGGTGGTGGCGCTGGCCGTGCTGGTGTCGGCGGCCGTGTCGCTGATGCTGGTGCCGATGCTGGCCAGCCGCCTGCTGCCGGCCGACACCATCGACCCCGAGCACGACCAGGGCAACTGGCTCGGCCGCTGGTTCGAGGCCGGCTTTACCAGGCTGCGCAACGGCTACGCCAGCACGCTCGACATCGCGCTGCGCCACCGTTTCCCGGTGCTGATGCTGGCGTTCGGCACGTTTGCGCTGACGGTGGTGCTGTACCTGGCGATCCCGAAGGGCTTTTTCCCCGAGGAAGACCTGGGCCAGATCCGCGTCAACACCGAGGCGGCGGAAGATATCTCGACGTCGGCCATGCTGGCGCTGCAGGACCGCGTGGTGGACGTCCTGCGCGCCGATCCCAATGTGCAGGACGTGACGTCGTTCACGGGCGGCGGCAATACGGGCCGCATGTTCATGGTGCTCAAGCCGCGCAGCGAGCGCGCCGGCATGCCGCAGGTGCTCGACAGCCTGCGCAAGGCCACCCGCACCGTGCCCGGCATCTCCGTCTACCTGAGCCCGGTGCAGAACCTGCAGCTGGGCGGACGGCAGTCGAAAAGCCGCTACCAGTACACGCTGCAGTCGGTCAGTCCCGGCGCGCTGGGCGAGTGGGCGCAAAAATACCTGGAGCAGTTGCGCGCCGATCCCGACTTCCGCGACGTCACCAGCGATACCCAGAATCGCGGCCTGCAGGCGTCGCTCAAGATCGACCGCGACAAGGCCAACAACCTGGGCGTGGCGCTGGGCGATGTGCGCACCGCGCTGTACCTGGCCTTTGGCGAACGGCAGGTGTCGACCATTTATTCGCCGGCAGCCAGCTATTACGTGATTCTGGAAGCGGCCGACGCCGACCGCCAGTTCGACAATGCGCTGACCAAGATCTCGGTGCGCAACAAGGCCGGCCAGCTCGTAAAACTGTCGAGCTTTGCCAGCGTGGAGCGCACCGTGGGTCCTACCGCCGTCAACCACCAGGGCCAGTTGCAGGCGATTACTTTGTCGTTCAACCTGGCGCCCGACGTGCCGCTGGGCCAGGCCACGGCCAAGATCGACCGCATGGGCATCGATATGCGCCTGCCGCCGTCCATCATCACCAATTACGGCGGCGACGCGGCCGTGTTCCAGAGCTCGCAGGGCAGCCAGGTGATCCTGATCCTGGCCGCGCTGGGCGTGATCTATGTGCTGCTGGGCGTGCTGTACGAAAGCTATATCCACCCGCTGACCATCCTGGCGGGGCTGCCGTCGGCGGCAGTGGGGGCGTTGCTGACCTTGTGGCTGTTTAACCTCGAGCTCACCATGATTGCCATCATCGGCATCCTGATGCTGATCGGCATCGTCAAGAAAAACGCCATCATGATGATCGACTTTGCCCTGCACGTGCAGCGCACCGAGGGCAGGGCGCCGGCGGACGCCATCCGCGAAGCGTGCGTCCTGCGGTTCCGGCCCATCATGATGACCACGCTGGCAGCCATCATGGGCGCGCTGCCGATCGCGCTGGGCCTGGGCGCCGGCGCCGAACTGCGCCAGCCGCTGGGCCTGGCCGTGGTGGGCGGCCTGATTTTCTCGCAGGCGATCACGCTGTACATCACGCCGGTGATCTATCTGTACCTGGACCGGTACAGCGGCACGGGGCCGCTCAGCGATGAGGAATGTGGTGTCGCGCACGCAACATAACGGGGGCGCGGCGTATCCTTACGCATCTGTAATGCAATTTCGTTGCCATGGATACATACAGTAACACCCGTCAAGAGCGCTGTCTTGTAAAGTAGATACTTGGTGTACGCGCGGCGATCGTTGCTGCGCGCTATGATGGCCGGATGGAGATTCCCAAAATCATGGGAGTCTGGCACTATGGCCGCATTTTAAAGACTTCGTCCCAGAAGGTTCCGTATCTTGCACCACGACTCCCACATCCTGACCGCCAACGGTTATTGCGAAACCTGCGGCCAGCCGCTGCCGCTGCCGGGGGAGTCGTTCGCCGTGTGGGAGCGGAAGAAAACCAAGAGCCAGCGCATCGGCCTGGGCATCACCATCGCCTTGCACCTGGGGTTCGTGCTGTATTACCTGTTTGCGCCATCGCCGCCGCCGCCGAAAACCAAGTCCGCGCCCAAGGGCGGGGAGATGGTCTACATCTCGCCGTTGCCGATCACGCCGCAGAAGCCCACGCCCAAGCCGACCACCAAGCCGACGCCCAAGAAAACCGAGGCCAAGCCCACCAAGCCGACCAAGCCGGCGCCGCCCACCAAGGCGACCCCCGCGCCTGCCAAGCCCACGGTCAGCCAGCCCAAGCTGGAGACCTTCGTGCCGCCCGTGCAGGCCACCATGACGCCGCCGCCCGAGCAGGACATGTCCGAAATGCTGTCCAAGCGCCGCGCCGCGCGCGAGGCGGCCAATCCGGCGCCGGCGCCATCGCCAGCGGCCGAGTCCGATGCTGAACGCGCCATGCGCATCGCCAAGGCCAATATTGCCGGCGCCAACGCCCGTGGCGGCCCCGACGCCAACGATACCGGCGGCGTATTCTCGGTCGACAAGCGCTCGAACAGCGCGGACGTGAAATTCCGCGGCTGGAACACCAACTTCAAGCGCAAGTGGCTGCAGCAGATCCACGTCGAGCAGGGCGCCGAGAAGGATATCGAGACGGCCGTGGCCAAGGAAATGATCAAGATCATCCGCAAGGAAAAACCGGGTGATTTCGAATGGGAATCGCGCCGCCTGGGTCGCACGGTCAAGATGAGTGCGCGCAAGGAAGACGAACAGGAACTGATGGCCTTCCTGCTCAAGGAAATGTTCCCCGAATACCGGCCCTGAACGGGTGCGCAACGCCGTCCATGACGCGCTTTGCGCTGCCTGTCGCCGAAACATGCCGTTGATCGAAAGATACTGATAAGTTCGCAACTTTACTTTATAGTAAGTTTGCAGCGGAGCATCCGGCTCCGGCGTATCAGGAGAACTGGTTCCATGCTTTCGATCAAACAGCTGAGCAAGACCTACGACAACGGCGTCAAGGCCATCAACAACGTCACCCTGGACATCCCGCACGGCATGTTTGGTTTGCTGGGCCCGAACGGCGCCGGCAAGTCCTCGCTGATGCGCACCATCGCCACGCTGCAGGACCCCGACAGCGGCACCATCCACTTCAACGGCCTCGACGTGCTGGCGCAGCCCGAAGCGCTGCGCCGCCAGCTCGGCTACCTGCCGCAGGATTTCGGCGTCTATCCCAAGGTCAGTGCCGAAGTGCTGCTCAACCACTTTGCCGTGCTCAAGGGCCTGACCGCGCGTGGCGAGCGCAAGGAAGCGGTCGAAGCGCTGCTGCAGCAAACCAATCTGTGGGAAGCGCGCAAGCGCAACCTGGGCACGTATTCCGGCGGCATGCGCCAGCGCTTCGGCATTGCCCAGGCACTGCTCGGTGCGCCCAAGCTGGTGATCGTCGACGAGCCCACCGCCGGCCTCGACCCCGATGAGCGCAACCGTTTCCTGAACCTGCTGGCCCGCATCGGCGAGCAGGTGGTCGTGATCCTGTCCACCCACATCGTCGACGACGTGACCGACCTGTGCCCGCGCATGGCCGTGATCGTCAAAGGCCAGGTGCTGATCCAGGGCGAGCCGCAGGCCGCCATCGACACCTTGCGCGACAAGGTCTGGCGCCGCACGGTCAGCGCCGAGGCGTTGCCGGAATACCAGCAGCGCTTCAACGTGCTGCACACGCGCCTGGTGGGCGGCAAGCCGCAAATCAATGTGTTTGCCGACAGCCAGCCCGACGACGGATTTGTTGCCGTCCATCCCGACCTGGAAGACGTGTACTTCCTGCACGTGCGCGCTGCCGGCAAGGCGGGCGCCGCTACCGCTGCTGCTGCCGCGGTCTGAGGAGCGCGCCATGCTGCTTGAATTCTTCAGATTCGACCTGCGCTACCAGTTGCGCCAGCCCTTGCTGTGGGTAACCGCACTGGTGCTGGGCCTGCTGGCCTTTGGCGCCACCACCAGCGACGCCGTCGTGGTGGGCGGCGCCATCGGCAATGTGCACCGCAACGCGCCCACCGTCGTGGCGCAACTGCTGGGCGCCTTCACCATTTTCTCGATGTTCACGGTGACCATGTTCATTGCCGGCACCGTGCTGCGCGATGCCGAGGTGGGCATTTCCGACATGCTGTTTGCCACACCCATGCGCAAGTACCAGTACCTGGTGGGGCGCTTCGCCGCCGGCCTGCTGGCGTGCGTGGCGATCTTCGTGGTGATCGCGCTGGGCACCCTGATCGGCCCCCTGATGCCGTGGGTGGACGCCACGCGCGTGGGGCCATTGCCGGTAAGTGCCTACCTGTGGGCGTTCGGCTGGCTGGTGATCCCCAACCTGATCTTTATCGGCGCGCTGCTGATGCTGCTGGCAGCCACCACGCGGTCGATGATGATGGTGTACGTGGGCGTGCTGGCGTTCTTCGTGCTGTGGATCGTGGCCGGCGCTTTTACGCGCGACGTCAGCAACGAATGGGTGGCCGTGCTGCTCGATCCGTTCGGCATCCGCGCATTCGGCCGCGCCACCCGGTATTTCACGACGGCCGAAGCCAATACCATGTTGCCGCCCGTGGCCGGCTACCTGGCCGCCAACCGCGCGCTGTGGCTCGGTGTGGCGCTGGCGTGCTTTGCCGCCACGCTGGTGCTGTTCAAGCCGCAGCGGGCCGGCACCGGCCGCCGCTGGTTCGGCAAGGCCAGGTCAGGCGCCAGCGCGCCGGTACCGTCTACGTTGACCCTGCCGCGCGAGCTGTCACGCTGCGCGCCGCGCTTCGCGTCCGGCACCGCCTGGACCCAGTGCTGGCACATCCTGCGCTTCGACGCGCTGGCCGTCTTCAAAAGCATGCCGTTCCTGGTGATGCTGCTGTTCGGCATGGCCAACTTCATCGGCGCCGCCACCCAGGGCAACCGCATGTTCGGCACGGCCGTGTATCCGATGACGTACCTGCTGCTGCAAACCCTGCAGGGCAGCTTCAGCTTCCTCTTGATTATCGTGCTGACCTTTTATGCGGGCGAGCTGATCTTCCGCGACCGCCAGTTCAAGATTGCCGATGTGAGCGACGCGCTGCCGGTGCCGAACTGGGCGCCGCTGGTGGCCAAGAGCCTGGCGCTGGTGGGCGTGGTGTTCGGCTTCCTGCTGGCGGGGGCGCTGACGGCCGTCTGCTTCCAGCTGATCAAGGGCGGCGCGCCGGTGGAGCCGGGCCTGTACCTGCAAACCATCCTGCTCGATGCGACCTCGTTTGTGATGCTGGGCTTGCTGGCGCTGGCCTTGCAGGTGCTGTTCAATAACAAGTTCATCGGCTACCTGCTGGTCATCGTGTACATCATCGCGCAGATCGTGGCCGGCGCCATGCATTTCGACCACAACCTGTACAACTTCGCCTCGCTGCCGCGGCTCAGTTACTCCGACATGAACGGTTACGGCCACTTCCTCAAAGGCTGGGCGTGGTTTGCCGTGTACTGGGGGTTCGGCACGCTGGCGCTGCTGGTGGTGGCGCAGGCGTTCTGGGTACGGGGCCTGGTGCAGCCGTGGCGCCGTCGCCTGGGCCTGGCTGCCAGCCGCCTGAAGGGGACGGCAGGCGTGGCACTGGTGCTGTGCCTGGCCGGCTTTGCCGGCAGCGGTGCGTGGATCTACTACAACACCAACGTGCTCAATAAGTACCAGCCGTCGGACGTGGCCATGGACGAGCAGGCGCGCTACGAAAAATCGTATCGCAAGTACAAGGACTTGCCGCAGCCGAGCATTATCGACGTACGCGCCGACGTGGACATCTATCCCGCCCAGCGGCGCGTGGCCCTGCGCGGCCACTATCGGCTGGAAAACAAGAGCGCCGCGCCGCTGACCGAACTGCACCTGCAGCGCAATGCCGACGTGGACACGCGCTTTGCCAACCTGCCGCCGCACACCGTCACGCTGGACGACAAAAAGCTGGGCTTTAGCGTGCTGCAGCTGGCGCAGCCGATCGCGCCGGGCGCCCAGCTCGATCTCGATTTCACGGTGGCCGTGCAGCACGAAGGCTTTACCAACAAGGGTGAGGCCGACAGCATCAACCTCAACGGCACGTTCTTCAACGACACCGAATTCTTCCCCCGCTTCGGTTACCAGAACGCGCGCGAACTGCAGGACCGCAACGAGCGCCGCAAGCGCGGACTGGGCGAGCCGCAGCGCATGGCCAAGCTGGAAGACGACAAGGCGCGCGCCTACAATGTTTTCGGCAGCACCGGCTGGATCAACTTCGAGACCACCGTGTCCACCAGCGCGGACCAGATCGCGATCGCGCCCGGCTACCTGCAAAAGACCTGGGAAGAGGGCGGGCGGCGCTATTTCCACTACAAGATGGACCGGCCGATGGTGGGCTTTTTCGCCTACCTGTCGGCGCGCTGGAACGTCAGGAAGAGCGTGTGGCGCGACGTGCCGATCGAGGTGTATTACGACGCCAAGCACGGCTACAACGTGGACCGCATGATCGCGTCGACCAAAAAATCGCTCGACTATTACGACGCCAACTTCACGCCGTACCAGTTCCGCCAGGTGCGCATCCTCGAGTTCCCGAACTACCAGAGCTTTGCGCAGTCGTTTGCCAACACCATCCCGTATTCGGAAGCGATCGGTTTCATTGCCGACCTGCGCGAGAAGGATGACATCGACTACGTGTTCTACGTGACCGCGCACGAGCTGGCGCACCAGTGGTGGGGCCACCAGGTGGTGGGCGCCAATGTGCAGGGCTCGACCATGCTGGTGGAATCGCTGGCGCAATATTCGGCGCTGATGGTGATGGAGAAGGAATACGGCCGCCACCAGCTGCGCCGCTTCCTGCGCTATGAGCTCGATTCTTACCTGCGCGGCCGTGGCGGCGAAGTGATCGAGGAACTGCCGTTGTACCGGGTGGAGAACCAGCAGTACATCCACTACCGCAAGGGCAGCCTGGTGTTCTACCGCCTGCGCGACGAGATCGGCGAAGACGCCGTCAACCGCGCCCTGAAACGCTTCCTGCAAGACAAAGGGTACCAGCAGGCGCCGTACACCAACAGCCGCGAGCTGATCGAGTACCTGCGCGCGGAAGCGCCGGCGGACAAGCAGGCGCTGATCACCGACCTGTTCGAGAAAATTGTCTTCTACGACAACCGCGTGACGCAAGCGTCTGCCAAAAAACGCCCGGACGGCCAGTGGGACGTGACCATGAAGCTGCACCTGGCCAAGATGGAAGCGGACGGCAAGGGCCAGGAAACCGCGCGCGCGTACGACGAGCCGGTGGAGATCGGCATCTTCGCGCGCGCCCCCGGCGCCAAGGAAGTGGACGAAAAAGTGCTGTACCTGGAAAAACGCCTGCTGCGCGGCAGCGATCCGGTCGTGACCGTGACGGTGAAGGACCAGCCGTTCGACGTGGGCGTCGATCCCTATAACAAGATGATCGACCGCGTGTCCGGGGACAACCGCAAGGAGGTCAGTGTTGAATAGGCAAAGCGTGGTTTACCGGCTGCTGGCCGGCTTGGCGGCAGCGACCGTTTGCCTGACGGGCGTGCTGGCTGCCGAGCCGCTCCAGCCGCAATTCGAGCCATCGGCCCGCAAACTGGTGAAAGGGCAGATCAACGAGGTGCTGGTGCTGGGCTCGCCGCATCTGTCGCAACTGCCCAAGCCGTTCAATGCCGACACCTTGCGGCTGCTGAACCAGCGGCTGGTGCAGTGGCGGCCGCAGGCGGTCGCCATCGAGGCGTTGTCCGGCGTGCAGTGCGCCAACCTGCAACGTTATCCGCAGCGCTACGACGAGACGTTCAAGACCTATTGCCGCGCTGCCTCTGTGGCCCAGAAGGCGAGCGGGCTCACTGCAGCGGGGGCCATCGACCTGGCTGAGCAGATGCTGGCGAGCTGGCCGGCAGCACCGGCCGCATTCCAGCGGCGCGAACTGGCCTCGCTGTTCCTGGCCGCCGGCGAGCCCGGTTCCGCGCTGGTGCAGTGGCTGCGGTTGCCGGCTTCCGAGCGGCTCCCGGACGATGGTCTCGATACCGCCCTGGTGGACTTGCTCAACCAGCTTCAAGGCAAGCCCGACGAGAGTTACCTGATTGCCGCGCAAGTGGCTGCCCAAAGTGGACTGGAGCGGCTGTACGCCATCGACGATCACACATCCGACAAGCCGACGGACGACCAGAAGGCGGCTGGCGCGGCCATCATGAAAGCATGGGACAACCCGGCGACGGCGCAGCGCACGCGCGACGACAAGGCCTTGCAGGGCGACGCCTCGGCCGCCGGGGTACTGGCAATGTACCGGGCCTATAACGATGCCGGCCAGGCCGCGCTGATCTTCCGCAGCGACTTCGGTGCGGCGCTGGAAGAGCCGTCGGCGCCGCATTACGGTCGAGGCTACGTGACATATTGGGAAACCCGCAATCTGCGCATGGCAGCAAACATCCGCGAAGCGCTGATGCCGCCGGGCGGACGCATGCTGGTGGTCGTGGGCGCATCGCACAAGTTTTATCTTGAAGCGTATCTGAACCAGATGCATGATGTACGTATCGTCGATACGGATGCGGTACTGCGCAACTGACCGAGACCTTGACCAGGAGAGGCTACACCATGCTGCAACTACGCCCCAGCTGCGAATGCTGCGACACCGACCTGCCGCCCGATTCCACCGAGGCGCGCATTTGCTCGTTTGAATGCACGTTCTGCGCGCCCTGCGCAACGCGCAAGCTGGCGGACAAGTGCCCCAATTGCGGCGGCGAGCTGGTGGCCCGTCCGCGGCGCCCGCTGGCCAAACTGGCCAACAATCCCGCTTCCACCGAACGGATTGTCAAACCGGCCGGTTGTGCCGCTGCATAAAGGCTTGACCCTCACGCAGCGTCAGGCTCCAACCTGTCTGCATGCGGGAAGCGAGGAGCACATCGATGTTGTTGAAAATAGGTGAACTGGGCAAACACACGGGGTTGACCGTGCGCGCGCTCCACCATTACGACGCCATCGGTCTGCTCAAGCCTTCCGCGCGCACCGATGCCGGCTACCGGCTGTACAACCGAACCGACATCGCCCGGCTGCACCAGATCCAGGCCTTGCGCAAGTTCGGTTTGTCGCTGGCCGACATCGGCGCCTACCTGGCCAGACCGGACCAGCCCCTTGCCACCGTCATCGCGCAGCAAATCACCATGCTGACGCGGCAGATCGACCAGGCCAGCGCCTTGCGTGCGCGCCTGGCCGATTTGCAGCAGCAACTGGCGCAGGGACAGGAACCCGAGCTGGCCTCCTGGCTGACAACTCTGGAGCTGATGACCATGTACGATAAATATTTTTCGCAGGAAGAACTCAAACAACTGCCGCTGTACAACGCCGCCGATGCCGTGAAGGTGGCGTGGGAAGCATTGGTGGACGCGGTGCGGGCGCTGATGGTGTCCGGCGCCGGCCCCGAGGATCCACGGGCGCAGGCACTGGCGCAGCAGTGGATGACGATGGTGGTGCGCGACACGGCCGCCAACCCGGCGCTGTTCGCCAAGCTGAACGCGATGCACGAGCAGGAGCCGCTGGTGCAGGACGAGACCGGCATTTCGCCGGCCGTGATGCAGTTCGTGATAGCCGCGTCAAGCGCGCGCAAGCTGGCCATCTACCGCCAGTATTTGAACGATGACGAATTTGCATTCGTACGCGCCAACATCGGCAAACGCGCATCGGAATGGCCGCCGCTGGTAGCGCAAGTGCAGGGCGCGATGGACCAGGGCGTCGCCCCGGACGCGCCCGAAGCGCAGGCGCTGGCGCGCCACTGGTACGACCTGTTCCGATCGTTCGCTGGCGACAACCCGGCCACCCAGCAGAAAATCCGCACGGCGCTCACCAACGAGCCGGGGCTGACCGATGACGGTTTTGTCACGGCCGCCATGCGCGACTACGTGCGGACGGCGATGGTGGCAATGGCGGCGCTGCGGCCGAGCTAACCGCATGGGCCGGCAGCATTGGATTCCCGCCTGCGCGGCAATGACGGCGCAGCAGCAAGCGGCGCTGCGCGGCAGTGATTACTTGCCCGCCTTGAGCAGGCGCGCGATATCGAGCGCGAAGTAGGTGAGCACGGCGTCGGCGCCGGCGCGCTTAAAGGCCATCATCGATTCCATCATCACCTTGTCGTGATCGAGCCAGCCGTTCTGGGCGGCGGCCTTGATCATCGCGTATTCGCCGCTGACCTGGTACGCGAACGTCGGCACCTTGAATTCGTCTTTCACGCGGCGCACGATGTCGAGGTACGGCATGCCCGGTTTGACCATCACCATGTCGGCGCCTTCGGCCAGGTCCAGGCCCACTTCGCGCAGCGCTTCGTCGCTGTTGGCGGGGTCCATCTGGTACTGGTTCTTGTCTCCCTTGCCCAGGTTGGCGGCCGAGCCCACGGCGTCGCGGAACGGGCCGTAGAAGGCCGACGCGTACTTGGCCGAGTAGGCCATGATGCGGGTGTGGATGTGGCCCTTGTCTTCGAGCGCGGCGCGGATGGCGGCAATGCGGCCGTCCATCATGTCCGACGGCGCCAGCACGTCGGCGCCGGCGTCGGCGTGGCACAGCGCCTGCTTGACCAGCACCTCGGTAGTGATGTCGTTGATCACGTAACCGCTGTCATCGATGATGCCGTCCTGGCCGTGCACCGTGTACGGGTCGAGCGCGACGTCGGTCAGGATGCCCAGTTCCGGGAACGCCTGTTTTAAAGCGCGGATGGCGCGCGGCACCAGGCCGTCCGCGTTGTACGCTTCGGCGCCGTCGAGCGACTTGCCCGAGGCTTCGATGACCGGGAACAGCGCCAGCACGGGGATGCCCAGTTCCACGCAGTCCTGCGCCACCTTCAGCAGCAAGTCCACCGACACCCGCTCCACGCCCGGCATCGACGTCACGGCTTCGCGTTGCTGCGTGCCTTCGAGGATGAACACCGGGTAGATCAGGTCGGCGGGCGTGACGACGTTTTCGCGCATCAGGGCGCGCGAGAACGGATCGCGGCGCATGCGGCGCATGCGCAGGGCGGGAAACTGGGAGGCGGCGTGAGGCGTGTGCATCGTAAGACTTCCTTCTTTAAATATTACTGGGTATCGGCAGCGTCGTCGTCATCGGCCACGTCGATCAGCGCCACCTGGGCGGCCGCTTCGTCGTCGGTGACGCCGGCCAGTTCCAGGATCTTGTCGTTGGCTTCGTCGATGCCGATGCGCTTGAGCGCGGAGAACAGCTGCACGGTGAACGGGAAACCTTCGCCGTCTTCATCGACGTAGCTGTCGAGCTTAGCCTTGGCCTGGCGCAGCACGTTGACCGATTCGTTGCGGTTGAGTTTGTCCACCTTGGTCAGGATGCAGTGGATCGGCTTGCCGGTGGGGGCGAACCATTCCAGCATCTGCACGTCGAGGTCGGTGAACGGGCGGCGCGAGTCCATGATCAGGATCAGCGCTGCCAGCTGGTCGCGGCGCTGGACGTAGTCGCCCAGCAGGCGCTGCCAGTGCAGCTTGGCCGAGCCCGAGACTTCGGCGTAACCGTAGCCGGGCAAGTCGACCAGCAGGCATTCGATCTCTTCGACGATGGTCGGGTCCTTGCGGTGCTGGGCCACGTGGGCGCCGCCGATCGAGAAATAATTGATGTGCTGCGTGCGGCCCGGCGTCTTGGACGCAAACGCCAAACCCTTCTGGTTGCACAGAATATTGATGGCGGTTGATTTGCCGGCGTTGGAACGACCTGCAAAAGCGATCTCCGGTACCTGGGTATCAGGGAGGTCACGCAGTTGGTTAACGGTCGTGAAGAAGCGGGCTTGCCAGAGTTTAGACATGAGATAACGTAAGATGGGGGAAAATGCAACAAAGTGGGGCAGTCATGCAGGTAAGCTATTGTACAATGAGTCGTCGCGAAATGCTGCCGGGCATTCTGTTATGGCGGTCTTCGGTCGATATAAAAACTTTATAGACTCCTTCCAAGGTGCTTGAATGAACCGTGCGTTTTCTCCCTTGCTGAAATCCTTGCTCATCGCCGCCCTCACCCTCACCGCTGCCAGCGGCTTTGCCGAAGACAAAGCGCCCGCGCATACCGCCGCTCCCAAAGTCGATCCCGCCAAAGGCGGCACGCTGTACGCCGAAGGCGACGCTGCCAAGGGCTTGCCGGCCTGCGTGTCGTGCCACGGCGCCGGCGGCAATTCCACCATTTCCCTCAATCCCAAGCTGTCTGCGCAAAGCCAGCCCTACTTGTACAAGCAGTTGGTCAACTTTACGACCGATGCCCGCAACCAGCCGGTGATGTCGCTGTACGCCAAGATGCTCACCGACGAGGACAAGCGCAACGTGGCCGCCTGGCTGTCCGCCCAGGGCGCGAAACCGGGCGCCGCCAAAAATCGCGACACCATCGAGCTCGGCAAAAAAATCTACCGGGGCGGCATTGCCGAGAAAAGCGTGCCGGCCTGCGCCAGCTGTCATGGCGCCACCGGCGGCGGCATCCCCGCGCTGTATCCGCGCCTGGCCGGCCAGCACCAGGACTACACGGTCGCCCAGCTGGGCTTGTTCAAAGGACATGGCCGCAAGAACAGCCCCGAAATGGCCGCCATTGCCGCCCGCATGTCGGACGACGAAATGAAGGCCGTCGCGGACTACGTCGCCGGGCTGAAGTAGGGCTCGCAAACCTACTGCGCGTCACGCTATCGCCTCTCCGTTGCTCAGCGTACCTTTGTACGCTTGCGCTACTCGAGACAATAGCGAGCCGCTCGCTACGGTTTTCGAGGCCCTCCGATATGTCACGGGTATGCCGGGTATTCTTTCATACCAATTTTAGGGGCGGCAGCGCGAGCGGGCCGCCCTTTTTATTGGTATGCTGCGCGGTTGCCTCATTTTTTAGATCGCCATGCATGACTAGCACCACTGGTATCCAAATCAAGACCCGCCGCCCCATCGTCGGCGAAATGGTCGAACTGATCTCCTCGATGCGCTTCGCGATTGCCATGCTGGCAATGATCGCCATTGCCGCCGTCATCGGCACCGTGATGAAGCAGAGCGAGGCCACCTCCAACTACATCAACCAGTTCGGGCCGTTCTGGTTCGAGGTGTTCGGCAAGGCCGGCCTGTATGCCGTGTACTCGTCGTGGTGGTTCCTGCTGCTGATGACGCTGCTGGTGTCGTCCACCACGCTGTGCATTGCGCGCAACGCGCCGAAAATGCTCAAGGACATGCGCAGCTGGCGCGAGAACGTGCGCGAGCAGTCGCTGCTCAATTTCCACCACAAGATGCAGTGGACGGCGCCGCTGCCGCGAAACCTGCTGGCGCAGCAGACGGCGGGCCGGCTGGCCGACGATGGCTACAAGGTCAAGATCGTCGAGCGCGACCACGGCACGCTGCTGGCGGCCAAGCAGGGCGGCGCCAACAAGTTCGGCTACATCTTTGCCCACGCGTCGATCGTGGTGATCTGCGTCGGCGCGCTGTTCGATTCGGACATGCCGATCCGCTTCCAGGAATGGGTGCTGGGCAAGACGCCGTTTTCCGGCAGCGGCCTGATCTCGGAAGTGCCGGCCAAGCACCGGCTGAGCACGGCCAACCCCACGTTCCGCGGCAATACCCTGATCCCCGAGGGGTCGAATAGTTCCAGCGCGCTGCTGCAGCGCCCCGACGGCGTGCTGATCCAGGACCTGCCGATCACCATCAGCCTGAAAAAATTCACCATCGATTTCTACAGCACCGGCATGCCCAAGCTGTTCGCGTCCGACGTGGACGTGGTCGACCACGCGACCGGCGACAAAGTCTCGGCCGTGATCGAGGTGAACAAGCCGCTGATCTTCAAGGGCCTGGCCATCTACCAGTCCAGCTTTGAAGACGGCGGCAGCAAGCTCACGCTCAAGGGCTACCCGATGGTGGGCACCGGCACCAACAGCTTTGCGCTCAAGGGCGAAGTGGGCGGCACCACGCCGTTCAGCGACGCCTACACCATCGAATGGTCGGGCTTCCGGCCGTTCAACGTGGAAAACATGGGCGAAGCCACCGACGCCCGCGCCGTCAAGCAGGACAAGAGCATGCGCGAGCAGCTCGCGGCCAGCCTCGACAAACACACGGGCTCGGCCGGGCAGGGCAGTCTCACCAGCGCGCTGAAAAACGTCGGCCCCAGCGTGACCTATAAATTGCGCGACAAGACGGGCCAGGCGCGCGAGTATCAGAACTATATGCAGCCGGTCACGCTCGACGGCGCGGCCGTGTTCCTGGCCGGCGTGCGGGCCAATCCGTCCGATCCGTTCAGCTACCTGCGCATTCCGGCCGACGACGAACACTCGGTGCGCGACTGGATGCGCCTGCGCGCCGCGCTGGCCGACCCGGCCCTGCGCGCTGCCGCCGCCAGGCGCTACGGCGAGCGGGCCGTGCCGCAGACGGGCGACACGGCCGCCTTGCGTGCGCAGATCGAAGCATCGTCCGAAAAAAGCCTGAACCTGTTCGCGGGCGACGGCAAGGTGGGCGGCTTCGTGGCAATTTCGCAATTCCTGGAAAAAGTCCCGGCCGAAGGCCAGGAAAAGACGGCCGAAGTCTTCATGAAAATTTTGAACGGCAGCCTGTGGGAACTGTGGCAGGCCGCGCGCGCCAAGGACGGCCTGAAACCGGTCGAGGCCGATGAAGCCCATGGCCGCTACCTGCTGCTGGCCACCAATGCGCTGTCGGACGCGTTTTTCTATGGCGCGCCCGTGTACCTGCAGCTCGACGAGTTCGTGGAAGTGAAGGCGTCGGTCTTCCAGGTCACGCGCTCGCCGGGCAAGAATATCGTCTACTTCGGCTGCGCCTTGCTGGTGGCCGGCGTGTTCTCGATGTTTTATATCCGCGAGCGGCGCCTGTGGGTCTGGATCAAGGATGCGGACGGCGGCGCCGAGGCCCTGATGGCCATGAGCACCCAGCGCAAGACGCTCGACTTCGAGCGTGAATATGAAACTCTGAAGCAAAAGTTGCCGCAATCGGCGTAAGCTATGCCGTCAGGCAGCATGGAGAAAACAATGGAACTTACTCAAAAACCTCAACCGCAAGTGAACCACGGCACTTATGTGCCGGCGCCCGGCTACTTCAAGCGCTTAACGGCGGTGGACTGGCTGTTCGCGCTGGCGCTGGCCGCCGGCGCCCTCTACGGCTTCCGGACCTACGGCCACTTCATGGACGTGTACGAGGGCGCCATCATGCTGCTGGCCGCGCCCGTGTTTGCCGCGCTGGGCTGGCACTGGAAGCCGGTGCGCGCGCTGATGGCGCTGGTAGCCGTGCTGTCGCTGTGGGCGATCTCGATGTACGCAGGCCAGCTCGACATGGGCACGCAGAAGTTCTGGCTGCGCTACATGATCTCGAGCCAGTCGGCGATCTTGTGGATGAGCGTGATGTTCTGCCTGTCCACGCTGTTCTACTGGATCGGCTTTATCGGCCGCTCGGACGCCTGGACCAGCATCGGCACCAAGCTCAGCTGGGCAGCCGTGGTGCTGGGCTGGACCGGCATGATGGTGCGCTGGTACGAGTCGTACCTGATCGGCGCCGACGTCGGCCACATTCCCGTCTCCAACCTGTACGAAGTGTTCATCCTGTTCTCGCTGATCACGGCGATGTTCTACCTGTACTTCGAGGACCGCTACAAAACCCGCCAGATGGGCCCGTTCGTGCTGCTGATCATCACGGCGGCCATCGGCTTTTTGTTCTGGTACACCACGTCGCGCGACGCGGCTGAAATCCAGCCGCTGCTGCCGGCGCTGCAAAGCTGGTGGATGAAGATCCACGTACCGGCCAACTTCATCGGTTACGGCAACTTCGCGCTGGCCGCCATGGTGGCTGCAGCGTACCTGCTCAAGACGTCGGGCTACCTGGTGGACCGTTTGCCGTCGGTTGAGGTGCTGGACGACGTGATGTACAAGGCCATTTCCGCCGGGTTCGCGTTCTTTACCATTGCCACCATCCTGGGCGCCCTGTGGGCGGCGGAAGCGTGGGGCGGCTACTGGTCGTGGGACCCGAAAGAAACCTGGGCGCTGATCGTCTGGCTCAACTATGCGGCGTGGCTGCACATGCGCCTGATGACGGGCCTGCGCGGCCGTCCGGCGGCCTGGTGGGCGCTGGTGGGCCTGCTGGTGACCACGTTTGCCTTCCTGGGCGTGAACATGTTCCTGTCCGGCCTGCACAGCTACGGCAAACTGTAATACCGCTGTCACCTTGTTGTCATCTGGGTTTCCGGAACTTGGTGTAAGGTTCAGTTATTGAAGAACTGAACCTTGTCCCCTTTCCGGAGTCACCCATGCTGATCAAGCGCAGTCCCAATGGCATCGAACTGCCGTATTCGTCCGAAATCACGCCGCGCGCGCTGTACGAATCGCGCCGGCAATTCATCAAGCAGGTGGCTGCCGGCGCCATCGGCAGCGCCGCGCTGCTGGAAATGGCCAATCATCAAGCCTATGCCCAAGGTGGCAGCGGCGCCCTGGCCAAATTGCCTGCAAAAATCAATCCCGCCTATTCCGCGCTCGACAAGCAGACGGCGTTCAAGGACGCCAGCACCTACAACAACTTCTACGAGTTCGGCACCGATAAAAGCGATCCGGCCGCCAATGCGGGCACGCTGAAAACCCGGCCGTGGACGATACAGATCGAGGGCGAAGTCAAAAAGCCGATGACGCTCGACATCGATGCGCTGCTCAAGCTGGCGCCGATGGAAGAGCGCGTGTACCGGCTGCGCTGCGTGGAAGGGTGGTCGATGGTGATCCCGTGGGTCGGTTATTCGTTCTCCGAGATCATCAAGAAGGTGGAGCCGACCGGCAATGCCAAGTACGTGGAATTCGTCACCCTGGCCGACCGCAAGCAGATGCCGGGCGTGGGCAGCCGCGTGCTCGAGTGGCCGTACACGGAAGGGCTGCGCATCGACGAAGCCAATCACCCGCTGGCGCTGCTCACCTTTGGCATGTACGGCGAAGTGCTGCCCAACCAGAACGGCGCGCCGGTCCGCATGGTGTTGCCTTGGAAGTATGGTTTCAAATCCGCCAAGTCGATCGTCAAGATCCGCTTCGTCAAAGACCCGCCGCGCACGTCATGGAATATTTCGGCGCCGCGCGAGTATGGTTTTTATTCCAACGTCAACCCGGACGTCGACCACCCGCGCTGGTCGCAGGCGTCCGAGCGCCGCATCGGCGAGGACGGCTTTTTGGCCCGCAAGCGCAAGACCCTGATGTTCAACGGCTACAACGATGTCGCGCCGCTGTACGCGGGGATGGACCTGAAAAAATTCTTTTGATGGTGTAACCGCATGGCATTCAACCCTACCGCCCGCCAGACCGGCCTGATCAAGGCCGGCATCTTCGTGCTGGCGCTGATCCCGCTGTTGCGCATGGTGTACCTGACGGTGACCGGGCAGCTGGTGGAACCGATCGAGTTCATCACCCGCGCCACCGGCGACTGGACCTTGTATTTCCTGTGCTTCACGCTGGCCGTCACGCCGTTGCGCCGGCTCACCAAATGGAACTGGCTGGTCAAGCTGCGCCGCATGCTGGGGTTGTACATGTTCTTTTACGCGGCGCTGCACTTCATGACGTTTTTATGGTTCGACCATTTCTTCGACCTGGCCGAGATGTGGAAGGACGTGCTGCGGCGGCCGTTCATCACGGTGGGCTTCATCGCCTTCGTGCTGCTGATCCCGCTGGCGGCCACCAGCAACAACGCCATGATTCGCCGCCTGGGCGGCAAGCGCTGGCAGTGGTTGCACCGGCTGATCTACGTGATTGCGCCATTGTCCATCCTGCATTTCTGGTGGATGAAGGCGGGCAAGCATAATTTTACGGAGCCCGTCATTTACGGCACGATGGTGGCGGTGTTGCTGTTGCTGCGGGTCTGGTGGTCGGTCGGTAAAAGCCGTGCTGCCGCCAGAACTTAACGCAACCCGTACTGCGTGGGGCCGTACCCGCATGGGGTACGACCCCGGCCTTGCGGCCCGGCGGGGTATTACTTGATCAGCGACTCCAGCGCATACAGCTCGGCCGGGGTTTCGCGGCGGCGCACCACGTGGGCGGAGGCGCCGTCCACGATGATCTCGGCCGCGCGGCCGCGGGTGTTGTAGTTGGACGCCATGGTCATGCCGTAAGCGCCTGCCGTGTGCATCACCAGCAGGTCGCCGGCCTCGACTGCCAGCGCGCGGTCGCGGGCCAGCCAGTCGCCCGATTCGCAGATCGGGCCGACGATGTCGTACGTCTTGCTGGCGGCGCCCGATTGCGCCACCGGCTGCATGTCCATCCACGCCTGGTACAGGGCCGGGCGGGCCATGTCGTTCATGGCAGCGTCCACGATGCAGAAGTTCTTCTCTTCGCCGTGCTTGATGAATTCCACCCTGGTAAGCAGCACGCCCGTGTCGCCCACGATCGAGCGGCCCGGTTCGAAAATCACCTTGATCGGGCGGCCGTCGTGGCGCGCGGCGCGCCAGGCGTCGATCTTGGCGAACAAGCGGCCCAGGTAGTCGCCCACCGGCACGGGCGCCGCTTCCCCCGCTTCGCGGTAGTCGATGCCGATGCCGCCGCCGATGTCCAGGTGGTGCAGCACGATGCCCTCATCGCCCAGCTGGTCGATCAGCTCGATCAGGCGGTCCAGCGCTTCGAGCAGCGGGGCGTCGTCCAGCAGCTGCGAGCCGATATGGCAGTCGATGCCGGCCACTTCCAGGTGCGGCAGGGCGGCCGCCGTGCGATAGGTGGCCAGCGCGTCGTCGAACGCCACGCCGAACTTGCTGGCTTTCAGGCCAGTGGCGATGTACGGGTGGGTCTTGGCGTCCACGTTGGGGTTGACGCGCAGCGAGATGCGCGCGGTCTTGCCCATGGCGCCGGCCACGTCGTTCAAGCGGTGCAGCTCGGGGATCGATTCCACGTTGAAGCACAGGATGTCGTGCGACAGCGCCAGGCGCATTTCGTCCACGCTCTTGCCCACGCCAGAGAAAATCACCTTGCCCGGATCGCCGCCGGCGGCCAGCACGCGTTGCAGCTCGCCGCCGGACACGATGTCGAAACCGGCGCCCTGGCGGGCCAGCAGGTCGAGGATGGCCAGGTTGGAATTGGCCTTCATGGCGTAGCACACGAGCGCGTCGCGGCCCTGGCAGGCATCCGCATACGAGGCGAAATTGGCCAGCAGCGCAGCCTTCGAGTACACATAGGTCGGGGTGCCATGCTCGACAGCGATGGCGGCCAGCGACACGCCTTCGGCGTGCAGCACGCCGTCTTGATACGTAAATTGCGACATAATGATTAGTGGGTGGGCGGTACGATGATCGGGGTTTGCGTGGACGGCGGCGCCAGCGGTTCGGCAGGCGCCGGCACGATGGGCGCCGGCGGCTCGGCGGCCGGGGACACGGGGACCGTGCTGCTCTTGGCAGCCTTGGTCGCCGGTGGTTTGGGCAGGTACAGCGGGCCGGGTTGGCCGCAACCGCTGAGCAAGACCGTCAGCGCCACGGTGGCGGCGCCGCTCACTGGCGAGATAGCGTAACGGGTAAGGGACGTCAGGGTGGACTTCACGTTAGAATCATGGATTGATATAGATACTGGAGTTTAGCATGGGCGATTCAGAATTCCTGGCGCAGGCCGAGGCCACCCTCGACGCCATCGAAGCGGCGTTGGACAAATTGAACGACGAAGACATGATCGACGTCGAATGCAGCCGCAGCGGCAACGTGCTCGAAATCGAATTCCTCCACAACGGTTCCAAGATCATCGTCA
>JBEVMD010000486.1:0-7556 GCA_040508835.1 Duganella sp.
ATCGTTGACTGCCAGAACCCTTTATCGCCTTGCCGCCAGCCTGTGGCTGACGCTGGCCGCGCTGCATGGCCATGCCGCGGCGGCTGCCTCCGCGGCCCCGGCAGCGTCACCGACGCCCACTGCGATGCCTGGCGCGGCCGCCGGCGCCCAGGCGCTGCTGGCGCAGGCGCGCGCGGCCGTGGGAGGCGACGCCTGGCGCACCATTACCACCCAGCAGACCCAGTTCGTGCGCAGCTACCTCAATCACGATGAATCGGGCAGCAGCGACATCGATTTCGTCAGCGGCCGTTACGCGCAGCGCATTCCGACGTCGGCCGTGGCGCGCCAGATGTCGCGCTCGGACGGGCGCGATTTCTGGCAGCAGCGCATGGGCCGCATGGAAAAGCTCGATGCCGACGCCAGCAACCCGGAACAATACCTGCGCCGCCAGTCATATGGCTGGTGGTTCGCGCGCGGCAAGGCGCGGTCGCTGACGCTCAGGCAGCCGCGCCAGCACCAGGGCGTGCATTACGCCGTGGTGCGGGTGGCGCCGGAGCGCGGCAGCCCGTTCGACTTCTGGATCAACACCACGACGGGCCGCGTCGAGCGCCGCCAGGAAGTCATCGGCGACAAGACCTTTACCATCGACTACCGCGATTTTCGCCGCGTCGGCGCAGTGACATTGCCGTTCGAGGAAAGCACGCGCGACGCCCGCGACGAACGCGACGAAGACGTGCTGCGCATCGCCAGCATCGTGCTCAACCGCCCTGCGGCCCAGCTCGATTTTTCGCTGCCGCAGCCGGCCGTCATCGAAGGTTTTACGACCGACCGGCCAGCGGTGACGGTGCCGTTCGAACCGTGCCAGGCGCATATCTGCGTGGCGCTCACGCTCAACGGCCAGGGACCGTTCCGCTTCATCCTCGACACGGGCGCGCGCAACGTCATCAGCAACAAGCTGCACCGGCGTTTGCAGTTGCCGGTGCAGGGCGTGGCGGTGCTCTCGGGCATGGGCGAGCAAAGCGAGCGCGGCATGCTCACCACCGTCAAGCAGATCGGGCTGGCGGGACTGACGCTGGACCAGCAGGCGTTTTTCACCAGCCCCACGCTGGACAATCTGCCCATCGACGGCACCATCGGCTACGAATGGCTGTCGCTCACGCCCACCCGCATCGACTACGCGGCGCGCCAGATCACGTTCCACGACCCGCGCCAGTTCGTCTACCGCGGCCCCGCAGCGCCGATCCCCCTCACCTTTCACGACAAGACCCCGCAAGTGGCGGCAGTGCTGGACGGCCTGCCCGGCATGTTCACCATCGACACCGGCAGCGACTACTCGCTGACCATGAACCAGGCCTTCGTGGAGCGTCACGGCCTGGTGCAAAAATACGGCGCCGGCGACGTCGTGCAAACCGCGCAAGGCATCGGCGGCAAGAGCCGGGTGCTGGCCACGCAAGGCAAGCTGTTCGAGATCGGCGACGTGCGCATCGCCGACCCCACACTGGAACTGTCCACCCACGCGGGCGGACTGCTCAATGGCACGAGTGGCACTGCCCTGGCCGGCAACATCAGCAACGGCATCCTGCGCCAGCTCGACGTCCTGCTCGACTACCAGGGGGGCAAGGTGTATCTCGCGCCCAATAAAGCCAGCACAACCAACTAAAACGGCCCCATGCAAAAAGCAGCGACTTCCAAAGCAACCACTCCCTTCTCCGGCTACCAGAAAATCGTGGTGGCCATGCTGGCTTTCCTGCAGTTTGCCGTGATACTCGACTTTATGATCATGTCGCCGCTGGGCGCCGTGATCATGCCGGCGCTCGATATCGGGCCGAAGCAGTTCGGGCTGGTGGTGTCGGCGTATGCGTTCAGCGCCGGTATTTCGGGTTTGCTCACGGCGGGCTTTGCCGACCGCTACGACCGCAAGAAACTGCTGCTGTTCTTTTATACGGGTTTTATCCTGGGCACCGTGTGGTGCGGCCTGGCGCAAAGTTTTGAATCGCTGATGTGCGCGCGCGTGGTGACCGGCCTGTTCGGCGGCGTGATCGGCTCCATCGTGCTGGCCATTTCCACCGACCTGTTCGCGCCCGCGATGCGCGGGCGCGTGATGGGCCTGATCCAGACCGCGTTTGCCGCCAGCCAGGTGCTGGGCATCCCGATCAGCATTTATTTGTCCAACCACTGGAACTGGCACATCCCGTTCCTGGCGCTGGCCGGGTTCGGCCTGGTGGGCGGCCTGATCGTGGCGTGGAAGATGGAACCGGTGAACGCCCACCTGGGCCAGCCGCAGGATCGCAGTCCGTGGGTGCACCTGTATCGCACGGTCAAGGTCCCGCGGCACCTGCTGGCGTTTGCCACCACGGCCCTGCTGACCACGGGCGGCTTCATGCTGATGCCGTTCAGCAGCGCTTACATCGTCAACAACCTCGGCATCGACATGGCGCACCTGCCTACCGTGTACCTGGTGACGGGCATCTGCACCATTTTTGCCGGTCCGCTGATCGGGCGCGTGACCGACAGGCGGGGCAAATTCCCCGTGTTCGTCTTCGGCACCGTGCTGTCGATGGTGACGGTGGTCGTGTACACGCACCTGGGCAGGATTCCGCTGGTGGCCCTGATCGCGCTCAACGCCATCATGTTCGTGGGCATATTCTCGCGCATGATTCCGTTCCAGGCCATGGCGCAGTCGGTGCCGCCGGCCAACCAGCGCGGCGCGTTCAATGCGATCAGCGCGTCGCTGCAGCAACTGGCCGGAGGCGTGGCGTCGGTGGTGGCCGGCCATATCGTGGGCCAGGGCGCCGACGGCCGCCTCGAGCACTTCGAAGTGATCGGCTATCTGATGGTGGCCACGTCGCTCGGTTCGCTGGTGCTGGTGCGCATCCTGGACAAAAGCCTGAAAACTACTGATTCGTGATCAAGGATATCGCTGATTTACATATTTTAAAATCACATATAAAAAAGTTCAATAAAGTTGCCATGTGGAACTATTGTAAATTATAATTCCGGGGAGGAATACGATTAACTCATCTCGAAAGGGAGTAAGTGCATGAACCCCAGGAATATGGATGCAGCCTGCCTGCGCGCGTTACGCCGCCGTGGCCACTCGGATGCGAGCATTGTCGCCATGAGCCCCGAAGAAGCATTTTGCGAGTATTGCGCCTATCACGGCATCATGAACCTGCAGCCCAACACGCTGCAGATGCTCGACAAGCTGCGCGAAACACCGCAGCCGCGCCAGTACGCCAACGGCTGAACCGACTCGGCGCTCGCGGCTTTATCGGCAGCGAAAAAAAAACCACCTGGCGGTTGCCCGCAGGTGGTTTTATATTAGCTGCAAGATGAATCAGCGGTAAAACGCCGTCACCGTGCCTTTCAGTTTGATGAGCATGGGGTTACCGCGGCGATCGACTGCCTTGCCGGCGGGGACCTTGATCCAGCCTTCGCTGATGCAATATTCGTCGACATCCATGCGTTCTTTGCCGTTGAAGGTGATGCCAACTTCGTGTTCGAACACGGCGGCGACATGGTGCGGGCTGCGCGGATCGATCGACAGGCGATCAGGCAGCGCAGGCTGTTGCGATGGGGTTTGGGTAGTATCGTTCATCCCATAATTATATCAGCTGGTTTTAAAGATCAGCTGCGCCGCGCGCTGCAATTTCGGATACACCACCGGCACCGTCAGCATGGTGCTGGCAATGGCCATCAGCAGCAGCGCAGTGAAGGTTTCGTTGGTGATCACGCCCTTGTCGAGCAGGATGTTGGAGAAGATGATCATGATCAGTGCCTTGGTCTGCAACAGCCAGCCGATGATCGACGCCTCGCCCGGTCCCCACTTGAGGATCTTGCCGGCCACGTGCGTGCCGATCAGCTTGCCCGACAGCGACGCCGCCAGCAGCACGGCGGCGGCAATGAAGACGGCCGAGCCGCCCACGGCCCAGTTGGTGCGCAGCCCGGCGCTGAGGAAATACACGGGCATGATCGTCATCAGCACGGTCTGGCGCATGAAATCGAGCCGCTTCTGCTCGAACCAGTGGGCGTCCATCACGGCGCCGGCCAGGAACGCGCCCACCATGTAATGCAGCCCCGCCCAGTCGGCCGTGAACGACACTGCCACCAGCCAGATCAGCGAGACGAACCAGCGGTCGCGCTCCTGCAGCCTGGCCATCAGCAGGCGGAACAGTTTGGTGGCAACGATGAACACCACGAAAAAGCCCAGCTGGCGCGTCACGCGGTTCCAGTCCAGCATGATCACGGCCAGCACGGCCCAGATGGCGATATCGTCCAGGCTGGCGTAGCGCAGGATGCGCTGGCCGATGTTCTCGCGCAGGATTTCCAGCTTTTCCATCAGCAGGATCAGGATCGGCAGCGCCGTGACCGCGCACGCCATGCCCACGCCCAGCACGAATTGCCACGACTGCGCCTTCGGCCCGATCCAGCCGGCAAAGCCCAGCATGCCGGCCGCCGCCACGCAACCGAACACCAGCGGCGTGCCCAGCGCCAGGCCGGCCGTGATCGTGCTCTCGCGCCGGTGCTCCCACGCTTTTTTCAGGTCGAGCTCGATCCCGGCCAGCATCACGAAGATCATCACTGCCCACCAGGCAATGCCATTGAGCGACTGCACCACTTGCGGGTTGAATACAAAGCTGTAGTACTCGGGATAGGCCCGGCCCAGGATGCCCGGCCCCAGGATCACGCCGGTAATGATTTGCACCACCACCAGCGGCGCATAGTAATCGGTGCCGCCCAGGCGCCAGATCAGGTATGGCACCGTAAAGATGAGCAGCATTGCGATCAGAAAGATCTCGGTTGTTCCCATGTGCATGACATTGTCCCCGCTTGAATAGTTGTTTTATTGATGCGTTTTATTGAAGCGTGAAAACGATATCATAGGTTTGCTTGCGTGGCGACAGATACCTGCATATACTTGCTTACTCAAGCATCTATCAACAAACAATCACGGAGCGCGCAATGGAAAACACGACAGACAACGACCAGCCCGGCATTTTGCCCAGCCTGGAATTCACGCTGCGCCTGGCGCGTGCGCAAGCGACACTGGTGCGCCGGCTCGACCAGGTGCTGGGCGGCTACCACGGCATCAGCTTCAGCGACTTCATGCTGCTCCATTACCTGCACCGCGCGCCGGGCGGACGTCTGCGCCGCGTGGACCTGGCCGAGCGCCAGGGACTCACTGCCTCGGGTGTCACGCGCACCCTGCTGCCGCTGGAAAAAATCGGCCTGGTCGAGCGCCAGCATGACCCGCGCGACGCCCGCGTGGCCTACGCCGCCATCACGGAGACGGGCCGCGAGCTGCTGCTCAACGCCACCACCGTGGCCAACCAGATCAGCCGCGACCTGCTGCGCAGCTGCCCGTCCGCGCAACTGGCCACGATGAGCAACGCGCTGGCGCTGATCGCCGGCATGGACGCCGCCAATTCCTGACCCGTACAGAGAGGAACCCCATGGAAACCAAGTGGCTGGAAGACTTCATCTCGCTGGTGGAGACCAATAACTTCAGCCGTTCGGCGGCGCTGCGCCACGTCACGCAGCCCGCTTTTTCGCGCCGCATCCAGTCGCTGGAAAACTGGCTGGGAACGGACCTGGTGGACCGCACGTCGTACCCCACCCGCCTGACGCCCGCCGGCATCGTGTTCTACGAACAGGCGCTCGAGATGCTGGCGCAGATCAACGGCGCGCGCGACATGCTGCGCTCCAAGCGCGCAGCCGCGCAGAACAGCATCGACCTGGCCGTGCCGCACACGCTGTCGCTCACGTTCATCCCGAAATGGATCACGGCGCTGGAAAACGAGTTCGCGCCGATCAACAGCCGCCTGATGGCCGTGAACGTGCACGACGCCGTGCTGCAGCTGGTGGAAGGCGGCTGCGACCTGCTGCTGTGCTACCACCATCCGCGCCAGCCGGTGCAGCTCGATCCGTCGCGCTACGACATGCTGGTGCTGGGCCGCGAATCGCTGCGGGCCTACGCGCGCTGCGATAAAAACCGGGTGCCGGAGTTCTCCCTGCCCGGCACCAGAAAGGCGCCGCTGCCGTTTTTATCGTACACCAACAACGCCTACCTGGGCCGCATGGTGGAACTGATCCTGGGCGACGCCCGGCCCGCGCTGCACCTGGAGCCGCACTACGAAACCGACATGGCCGAAGGGCTGAAGATGATGGCGCTGGAAGGCCGCGGCATCGCCTTCCTGCCCGAATCGGCCGTCACGCGCGAGCTCAAACAAAAGCTGCTGGCGCGCGCCGACAACAACTCGTCGGACTGGGAAATCGAGATGGACATCCGCCTGTACCGCGAACGCCCCACGGCCCAGCGGCCGGGCAAGGCCATCGTCGGGCGACTGTGGGAATTCCTGGAACACCGCCAGCACGGCGGCCGCAAACCCCGCGTGCCGGTCTCCGAACGTTAATAATAATGTTGCAACTATGCGTGTTTTGCATAACGGGATGCGCTAACAGCATTGGCCGCTCTTTTGCCGCAGTCCTATGATTCGCTACACCGGAACACCGCCACCAGCATCGTTCCCGACAACGAATCCTCGCGTACATCGCGACAAAAACAGGAGCACTCGCATGACCACCGGCCAGCCACAGCACGCACTGCCTTCCTACCTCAATCCCGACGATCTCGGTCCCTGGGGCGTCTACCTGCAACAGATCGACCGCGTCACGCCGCACCTCGGCTCCCTGTCGCGCTGGGTCGAGACCCTCAAGCGCCCCAAGCGCATCCTGACCGTGGACGTGCCGATCGAGCGCGATGACGGCTCGATCGCCCACTACGAAGGCTACCGCGTGCAGCACAATATGTCGCGTGGTCCGGGCAAGGGCGGCGTGCGCTTCCACCAGGACGTGACGCTGTCGGAAGTGATGGCGCTGTCGGCGTGGATGACGGTGAAAAATGCGGCGGTCAACGTGCCGTACGGCGGCGCCAAGGGCGGTATCCGCGTCGATCCGAAAACCCTGTCGCGCAATGAACTGCAGCGCCTGACCCGCCGCTACACCAGCGAAATCAGCCTGATCATCGGACCGAACAAGGACATTCCGGCGCCGGACGTCAACACCAACGAACAGGTGATGGCCTGGATGATGGATTCGTACGCCATGATCGAAGGTAACCTGTCCACCGGCGTGGTGACCGGCAAACCGATCTCGCTGGGCGGCTCGCTCGGCCGCCGCGAAGCCACCGGCCGCGGCGTGTTCGTCGTCGGTCGCGAAGCGGCCGCCCAGCGCGGCGTGGCGATCGACGGCGCCCGCGTGGCCGTGCAGGGCTTCGGCAACGTGGGCGGCGTGGCCGCGACCATGTTCTCGGACGCCGGCGCCAAGGTGATCGCGGTGCAGGACCACACCGGCACCGTGGTGCACCAGGGCGGCCTCGATATCGCCCAGCTGCACAAGCACGTGGCGGAAGCGGGCAGCGTCACCGGCTTCCCCGGCGCCGAGGAATTCCTGTCGCGCGACGCCTTCTGGGGCATCGAGTCGGACATCCTGATTCCGGCCGCGCTGGAGCAGCAGATAACTGCGGAGAACGCGCCGCGCATCCGCACAAAGATCATCCTGGAAGGCGCCAACGGCCC
>JBEVMD010000546.1:0-4092 GCA_040508835.1 Duganella sp.
CGCGTCCCCACGCACGGCCGCCTGCGGCGTCGGTACGTGGGTACGCGCGGTGCTACGACCGGAAAACGATCAAGCCGCCAGGCTGGCGTTGTCGATCACGAAGCGGTACTTGACGTCGCCCTTGAGCATGCGCTCGTAGGCTTCGTTGATTTCTTCGGCGCGGATCAACTCGATATCGGCAACGATGTTGTGCTCGGCGCAGAAGTCCAGCATTTCCTGGGTTTCCGGGATGCCGCCGATCATCGAACCGGCAATCGCGCGGCGCTTCATGATCAGGTTGAACACCTGGGTGGACGGGTGCGGCGTGGCGGGCGCGCCGACCAGCGTCATCGTGCCGTCGCGCTTGAGCAGCACCAGGAACGCGTCCAGATCGTGCGGCGCAGCCACGGTGTTGAGGATGAAGTCGAAGCTCTTGGCGTGCGCGGCCATTTCATCCGCATTGCGCGACACCACTACTTCGTTGGCGCCCAGGGCAATCGCGTCCGCGCGTTTCGATTCCGAGGTGGTAAATGCCACCACGTGCGCGCCCATGGCGTGGGCCAGCTTGATGCCCATGTGGCCCAGGCCGCCGATGCCGACCACGCCGACCTTCTTGCCGGGACCAGCCTGCCAGTGGCGCAGCGGCGACCAGGTGGTGATGCCGGCGCACAGCAGCGGCGCCACGGCGGCCAGATCCTGCTCGGGATGGGTAATGCGCAGCACATAGCGTTCGTGCACCACGATCTGCTGCGAGTAGCCGCCCAGCGTGTGGCCCGGCGCGTCGGCGGTCGGGCCGTTATAGGTGCCCACCATGTTGTCGCAATAATTTTCCAGGCCGTCTGCGCAATCGGCGCAATGCTGGCAACTGTCCACCATGCAACCGACCCCGACCAGGTCGCCGACCTTGTGGCTGGTGACGTGGGCGCCGACCGCCAGCACGCGGCCGACGATTTCGTGGCCGGGCACGCTCGGGAACTGGGTGCCGGCCCATTCGCCGCGCACGGTGTGCAGGTCGGAGTGGCAAACGCCGCAGAAAGCGATATCGATCTGCACATCGTGCGCGCCAGGTGCGCGGCGGGCAATGTCCATCGACACCAGAGGTTGATCGCCTGCGTGGGCGCCATAGGCTTTAACCGTCATGGGAAGTCCTTTCATTTCTAGGGACAGGCATGATAAGGGAGAACCCCCGGCTGCAACGGGTTGGGGTTTGCATGGGCTTATGACCTCAATTCATCAATCGACGTGGCGTCCCATGCGCGTATTAACTTAATTATTTGGCATCCCAACGCCGCGCCGGCATTGGTTCGACTTTATAATCGAGCCTCCCCCACCACGACACACCGCCATGAGCGAGACCATCCACGACGGCGACCGGCTGGTTCCATCCGAACTGGAACGGCAACAGATTTTCCACCTGATGCAAAAGGTGAGCTCCATCACAGCCTGGCGCCGCATCCTGTTGCTCTACAAGGCCTGGGCCGATGTGACCAAGGCAAGCTGGCACGAGGCGCTCAAACAAGGTTGGGAAGAACAGACCTCTCTGCCTTCTTCGGAATTGAACTTCATTCTTGAAGGCTTCGTCGCCTTCAAAAAAGGTTTGCTCAAGCTGGAGGAAAAGAATTTCAAGAGATTTGCAGCGCTGCCACTCGAAGACTTTATCGAAGCGCACAGGCGTCTGCACCTTCAGCTAAGTACGCTAAACCGCGTGGATGACGGCGAAAACGGCATCGATGAAGCTCATACGCCGCGATGGCAAGAGTACTGCGAAGCAATGAACGCCGTGTTCGATGCCTGGCAAGAATGTTCGATGCATATTTCCGCGCATCCTCACTTCAATGGCGGCCTATGGTATTACAACCGCTGGCTGATCCGCGATCTCCAGCTGATGCACTTCCCGCCCGTACTCCCCGCAGTGCCGGACCCGGCGATCGACATCCTCGTTCGCGCCGAGGACTTCGTTCCCTACGCGGGCATCTGGGAGCCGGTGGCTGCGCCGGCAAGTTCGTGGCGCGACCATTTCACCGACTCCTGGCGTCCACGTCCTCCTTTTACGGTTGTCGGCGCAATGAAGTATTTCAGTGCGCGCTCGCGGGCGCCGGGCATCATGCTGGCGCAAGACACGGACAGCAACAATGCCGACGTCAAACTGGATATGGCATGGCGCTTGTTGTGGATCGAAGACCGCTACACCGATGGCACCATCCCCGAACAGGAAGCGCAGTACCAGTTCCTGGAACCGGAACGCTCCCATCCTAAAAGCTCGCCCGCCGATGGCGCGGGCGAGGTCTGGGCCTGGAGCGGCGCGGCGGCGCCGGCAAGCGGCAGGTGGCGCGACGAAGCGGACGGCAGCTACACGCACTTGCGCAAGCAAGGCCAGCGCATGGGCTTTTCCTACGGCAGGCCGGTGCGCTGGATATTGCAAGAGCCACGCCGGATCGTTCCACGCGTAACCCCAACCGTGTCGCCAGATAATTCATGAGTGAACTAAGCTGTCGCGACAATTTCATCAAAGGATAGTTATGCGCAACACGGTAAAAACATCGCTGGTCATCGGCTTGTCGCTGGCGTCGATTGCAGCGCTGGCAGCCTCGCCGTCCGCCACCCAGGCGCAGACCGACGCTGGCCCGGTGCAAGGCGCCGAAAGCTATGGCGTGCTGGCGTTCAAGGGGATTCCCTATGTCCGTCCGCCTGTCGGCGACCTGCGCTGGCGGGCGCCGCAACCGGCGACACCGTGGAAGGCCACGCGGCAGGCCACGCAATTTGGCGCCGACTGCGCCCAGCAACCGTTCGGCGGCGACGCTGCGCCGCTGGGCGTGGCCACCAGCGAAGACTGCCTGTACGTCAATGTCTGGCGTCCGGCCGCTGCGGGCAAGCCGCTGCCGGTCATGGTGTGGATTTATGGCGGCGGATTCGTCAATGGCGGCTCGTCGCCGCCGGTGTATGACGGCGCCAGTTTCGCCAGGAGCGGCGTGGTGCTGGTGAGCTTTAATTACCGGCTGGGACGATTCGGCTTCTTTGCCCACCCGGCGTTGAGCCGGTCGGTGGGCGACGCCGAGCCGCTCGGCAACTACGGCTATATGGACCAGCTGGCGGCGCTGCAATGGGTGCAGCGCAATGCGCGCGCATTTGGCGGCGATCCGGCCAACGTCACCATCTTTGGCGAATCGGCGGGCGGCGCGTCGGTGCTGGCGCTGATGACGTCCGGCCTGTCGCAGGGATTGTTCGCAAAAGCCATCGTGCAATCGGGCGGCGGGCGCGGCGCGCTGCTGCCGATGCGCGAGCTCCATACCGACCAACCGGGCCTGCCCTCGGCCGAGTCGGTGGGTACGGCCTTTGCCCAGGCGGCCGGCATCGACGGCGACGACGCTGCCGCCCTCGCCCGCCTGCGTGCACTGCCCGCTGAAAAAGTCGTCGACGGACTGAATATGGGCACGATGTTCAATCCGACCTATGTGACCGGCCCGATCCGCGACGGCAAGATCGTCACCGACGTGCCCGATGCAGTGATCGCACGCGGCCAGCAGCGCCAGGTGCCGGTGATGGTGGGCGCCACCAGCGCCGACCTGGGCCTGACGCAGGCGAAGACCAAGGCGGAACTGTTCGCCACGTTCGGCAAAGCCGCTAGCCGTGCCCGGCAGGTGTACGACCCGGCCGGCAAGGCTGATTTCGCCGCCATTGCGCAGCAGGTCGGCGCCGACCGCACCATGGCCGAACCGGCACGCCTGGTGGCCAGGCTGGTGTCCGCCCAGGGCTTGCCGGCCTATGCCTACCGCTTTTCGTACGTGGCCGAATCGGCCCGCCACGACGGGCGCGGCGCCGCCCACGCCTCCGAACTGCCCTTCGTGTTCGACACCGTGCCGGCGCGCTACGGCCAGGCGGCCACCAGCGCCGATGCGCAGGCGGCAAAACAGGCGCTGGCGTACTGGGTGGCATTTGCCACGACCGGCAAACCGGATGTGCCCGGCCAGCCACAGTGGCCGGCCTATACCGCCGATAACGATGCGATCCTCGACTTCACCAACGACGGTCCGCACGCGGGTCCGGATGCATGGAAGGCCCGTCTCGACGTCATCGAAGCGGCGGCAAAATAATTCCCGCTGGCGGGAGATGTCA
>JBEVMD010000548.1:0-13012 GCA_040508835.1 Duganella sp.
GTGGGACTCGATGCAGCGGGGATCACGGCATCGATCACGCAGCGCCTTTCCAGCATCAGCATCAGCGGCAGCGCCGGCGACGAGCCGCGCCTGGTGGTCAACAACGGTTGATTTTCCGCTGGTGCTCAGCCGATACCTGTTACCTGCTGAGTCCTCCCAGCGTGGTTGCTACCGCTGCCGCGATTGTTTCGTAGCCGGCGTCGCCCGGGTGCAGGTGGTCGCCGCTGTCGTAGCGCGCCAGCAGGCGCGCCGGGTGCTGCGGATCGCGCAGCGCCGCGTCGACGTCGGCTGCGGCGTCGAATTCGCCGCCGGTCAGTATCCAGCGATTGACCTCGCGCCGCACACCGTCCTTGGCCGGCGTGTAGTAGCCGTCGAACGGCGTGCCGTGCAGCGCGCCTTCGAATGGCGGCAGCGTGGCGCCCACGATGCGCACGCCATGCGTGCGTGCCTGCGCGATCAGCTGGCGGTAGGCGGCAATCATGCGCGCTGCCGTCATGGCCGGCTCGCGGGGCGCGAAGGCGCTGCCCGGCCAGCCGATATCGTTCAACCCCAGCAGCACTACCACGGTCTGCACGCCCGGCTGCTGCAGCACGTCGGGCCCGAAGCGGGCAGCCGCGTTCTCTCCCATGCGCTCGCCCAGCAGGCGCGCGCCGGAGATGCCGGCATTGACCACCGCGATATGCCGTGACGCCATGCGTGCAGCCAGCACGTCGGGCCAGCGCCGGTCCTGGTCGGGCGTGGAGCCGTTGCCGTCGGTGATCGAGTCGCCCAGCGCCACGATCACGTCGCGCTGCATGTCGGTCTCCACCACGATGGCGGACAGCAGCGCGCGCCCGTGCAGCAGCGCCGCCGGCCGGGACCGGATCGACGCTGCCGTGACATCGCCGGCGTCGATCCGGCCCGTCTGCTGCGCGCCCCAGTGGAAGGTGGACAGCGGTGTGGCGTGGGGCAGGTAGACGCGGACTGTCAGCCGGTCCAGCGCCGCCACGGGCAGGTCCACCGGGTCGCTCACCAGCGGCGCGCCCGGCGCAATGGTGGCCTGCCGCTGGCCGCCGAAGGTCAGCGCCGTACCGGCATCCGATGGCGCCGGCATCCCGGCGCTGCTGCCGGTACGGGTGGCAGACGTGCCGCAGAGACCGGAAATGCCGGTGCTGCGCGCCACGCGTGCCACGCGTGCTGCGCCGATGCGCACCGGCTGCGTGCCGTAGCGATTGGACAGCACGACCCGCACCCGTCGGCCGCCCACGCTGATGCGGGCGGTCTCGCTGACCGTCTGCCGGTCCAGCATGGCCGGCACGCCCGTGGGCAAGGCAAAATCCGCGCCCCAGGTCGCGTGCGGACTGGCGGTCCAGGTAGCGGTCCAGGCGCCGCTGGCGGCGGCCGCCCGGGCGCCCAAGGTGGAAAGTGTGGCCAGTGCCGCAAAGGCGGCCAGCCTGATCGTGCGTCGTACCATGATGTGCTCCGTGATGGGGAGCACTGACGATAGGCCATGCGCTGCAGGCATGGAAGGCTAGCGGATCGACTATACTTTATTCAAAAATGGAATGAGGTAATCGCATGGACACCATTCGCGCATGGCGCTGTTTCGTGCGCGCCGTGGAGCTGGGCAGCCTGTCGGCCGTGGCCCGCGAAGAGGGCAGCACGCAACCGACCGTCAGCAAACTGATGGCGGCGCTCGAGCGCGAGCTGGGCGTGCGCCTGCTCGAACGCAGTACCACCAGCCTGCGGCCCACGCCGCAAGGCCGCTGTTCTACCAGCGCGCGCTGGGCATGCTGGCGCAGTACCACGAGGCCGTGGCCGAGGCGCGCGGCCAGACCGACACCCCGGCCGGGCTGATACGCGTCAACGCGCCCGCCGCATTCGGCCAGTTCCGCCTGAACGCGTTGCTGGCCGGCTTCATGGCCGCGTACCCGCAGGTGGACATCGAACTGATACTGGACGACCGCATGGTGGACCTGGTGCGCGACGGCGTGGACCTCGCGGTGCGGCAGGGACCGGAGCTGCCGCCCGACGCGGTGGCGCGCGCGGTCGGCGTGTCGGCGCGCTACCTGGTGGCGGCGCCGTCGTACCTGCAGCAGCGCGGCGCGCCGTTGCAACCGCAGGACCTGGCCGAGCATGACTACATCCGCTTTGCCTGGCTGGCCGGGGGCGATGCGCTCACGCTGCAGGGGGAGGGACGCACGGTATCGGTGGTCACGCGCGGGCGGTTGCGCGTCAACCACGCGCTGGCGATCCGCGACAGCCTGGTCGCGGGCGGCGGCATCGGCCTGTGTCCGCGCTGGCTGGTGCAGGATGTGCTCGACAGCGGCGCGCTGGTGCGCGTGCTGCCGCCATGGGAAGGCGCGCCGCAGCCGCTGCGCCTGCTGCGGCCCACGCGCCGTTACCAGCCGCTGCGCACGCGGCTGCTGGGCGATTACCTGGCGCAGCACATTGCCGCCTTGCCCGGCTTCACGCCGGCGTGATCTTCCGCGTCAGCCGCGCTTGCGCTCGTGCTGCCACAGCACGTCGCTGCCGCCCGCGTAGCGGTTCAATACCCGCGACAGCACGAACAGCAGGTCCGACAAGCGGTTCACGTACTGGCGCGGGTGTTCGTGGATGGTTTCGGTTTTGCCCAGCGTGACGATGGCGCGTTCGGCGCGGCGGCACACGGTGCGGCAGACGTGCGCCTGCGATGCGGCGCGCGAGCCGGCCGGCAGGATGAATTCCGTCAGCGCCGGCAGCGTGGCGTTGTACTTGGCCAGCAGCGTGTCGAGCCGCTCGACGTGCGCTGCGGTGATCATCTGGTAGCCGGGGATGCATAGCTCGCCACCGAGGTCGAACAGGTCGTGCTGGATCGTCACCAGCTCGTCGCGCAGGTCGGCCGGCATGTCTTCGCACAGCAGCAGGCCGAGATGCGAATTGAGTTCGTCCACCTCGCCGATGCTGTGAATGCGCACGCTGTCCTTGTCGGTGCGCGAGCCGTCGCCAAGGCCGGTGGTGCCGCCGTCGCCGGTGCGGGTGGCGATTTTCGAAAGTCGGTTGCCCATGTGGTTTCCAGGTTGCTTGATCAGGTCACGGAAGAATACAACAGTTCAGCATGGCCGCCGCGTTTATGCTTACAATCGGAGCCTGATCGACGCTACCAGGTGCACGCCCATGAATGCTGCGATTCCAGTCCCGATTGCCGTTGCCGATATCGCCGCGCGCCGCGCGCAGGTGGCGGCCGCCTTGCTGGCCGTGCTGCCCGCGCGCGCCATCCTGTCCGCGCCGGAAGACACCCGCCCGTACGAATGCGACGGCCTGGCCGCGTACCGCCAGCTGCCGATGATCGTCGCGCTGCCCGACAGCGAGGCGCAGGTGCTGGCCGTGTTGCGCGTGTGCCGCGCGCTTGACGTGCCGATCGTGCCGCGCGGCGCGGGCACCGGCCTGTCCGGCGGCGCCATGCCGATCGCCGACGGCGTGGTGCTGTCCACCGCACGGTTGAACCGCATCGTGCGGCTCGATGCGTATGCGCGCACGGCGGTGGTGCAGCCCGGCGTGCGCAACGCGGCCATCTCGGAGGCGGCCGCGCCGCACGGCCTGTATTACGCGCCCGATCCGTCGTCGCAGATCGCCTGCACCATCGGCGGCAACGTGGCCGAGAACTCGGGCGGCGTGCACTGCCTCAAGTACGGCCTCACGGTGCACAACGTGCTGCGCGTGCGGGTGGCCACCATCGATGGCGACCTCATCGAATTGGGCAGCGAGGCGCTCGATGCGCCGGGCCTGGACCTGCTGCCGGTGTTCATCGGCTCCGAGGGCATGCTGGGCATCGTGACCGAGGTGACCGTGAAGCTCATTCCCAGGCCGGCCGTGGCGCGCGTGATCATGGCGTCGTTCGCGCGCGTGGTGGACGGCTGCCACGCGGTGGCGGCGCTGATCGCCGCGGGCATCATCCCGGCCGGGCTGGAGATGATGGACCGGACGTCGGTGCGCATGGTGGAGCCGTTCGTCCACGCCGGCTACGACACCGACGCCGCCGCCATCCTGCTGTGCGAGGCCGACGGCACGCCCGAGGAAGTGGAGGAGGACATCGCGCGCATGTCGGCGGTGCTCGATGCCGCCGGCGCGATTGCCCTGGCCGTGTCGCAGTCGGAAGCGGAGCGGCTGCGCTTCTGGTCCGGCCGCAAGAACGCGTTCCCGGCGGCGGGCCGCATCTCGCCCGACTACTACTGCATGGACGGCACCATTCCGCGCAAGCGCCTGGGCGAAGTGCTGGCCGGGATCGCGCAGATGGAAGAAAAATACGCGCTGCGCTGCGCCAACGTTTTTCACGCGGGCGATGGCAACCTGCATCCGCTGATCCTGTTCAACGCGAACCTGCCCGACGAATTCGCGCGCGCGGAGCGCTTCGGCGCCGAGATCCTGGCGCTGTGCGTGGCCGTGGGCGGCACCATCACCGGCGAGCACGGCGTGGGCATCGAGAAGATCGATTCCATGTGCGCGCAGTTTGCACCGCCGGAGCTGGAAGCGTTTTTTGCGGTGAAACGCGCGTTCGATCCGGCCCGTTTGCTCAACCCGGACAAGGCGATTCCCACCCTGAACCGCTGCGCCGAATTCGGCAGGATGCGCGTGCGCGGCGGCCTGCTGCCGTTTGCCCACCTGCCGCGCTTTTGAACGGCGCGCCATGACCGACTTTGCCATGGATACAAACCTGCACGACGCCGCCCATCCCGCCGATGCCGCCGATCCCGCCGCGGTGGCCGGCGATTTCAGCGCGCGGATACGCGCCGCCACCGCCGCCGGCCAGCCGCTGCGCCTGCGCGGCGGCGGCACCAAGGACTGGTACGGCGGCGCGCCGACGGGCGACGTGTTCGATACGCGCGCGTACACCGGCGTGGTGTCGTACGAACCGACGGAACTGGTGATCACCGCGCGCTGCGGCACGCCGCTGGCCGATATCGAGGCGCAGCTCGCTGTCCACGGGCAGATGCTGGCGTTCGAGCCGCCGCGCTTTGGCGAGGGTTCCACCATCGGCGGCGTGGTCGCTGCCGCCTTGTCCGGACCGCGCCGCGCCAGCGCCGGCGCCGTGCGCGATTTCGTGCTGGGCGCGGTGCTGATGGACGGGCGCGGCGAGGCGCTGCGCTTCGGCGGCCAGGTCATGAAAAACGTGGCGGGCTACGACGTCTCGCGCCTGCTGGCCGGCTCGCTCGGCACACTGGGACTGATCCTGGAGGTGTCGCTCAAGGTGCTGCCCCGGCCCGTGTGCGAAGCCAGTATGCGCTTCGACATGAGCGAAATCGACGCGCTGGCGCGGCTCAACGAATGGGCCGGCCAGCCGCTGCCGCTGTCGGCCAGCTGCTGGCACGGCGGCGTGCTGACGGTGCGGCTGTCGGGCGCGCAGGCGGCCGTGGGCGCGGCCCAGCGCAGGCTCGGTGGAGACCTGCTGACCGATGCCGATGCCGGGGCCTGGTGGACCGCGCTGCGCGACCAGCGCCACGCATTCTTCAACGACGGCACGGACCGCAAAACCGTGTGGCGCCTGTCCGTGCCGCCGGCTGCCAGCGCCGTGATTTTGCGCGGCGAGCAGCTGATCGAATGGGGCGGCGCGCAGCGCTGGCTCAAGTGCGATGCCCAGAGCGATGCGCAGGGCGACGCCCAGGCGATCCGGCGCACGGCGGCGGCCGTGGGCGGCCACGCCACGCTGTACCGCGCGGAGGATAAAAGCGCGGGCGTGTTCCACCCGCTGGCGCCGGCCGTCGCCGCCATCCACGGGCGCCTGCAGCATGCGTTCGACCCGGCCGGCATCTTCAACCCCGCACGCATGTACTGACCACGCCATGCAGACCAACCTTGCCGATTTCATCAAGAACACGCGCGACGGCATCGAGGCCGAAGCGATCCTGCGCGCGTGCGTGCACTGCGGCTTTTGCACCGCCACGTGTCCTACTTACCAGCTGCTGGGCGATGAACTGGACGGCCCGCGCGGACGCATCTACCTGATCAAGCAGGTGCTGGAAGGCGCTGCCGTCACCGATAAAACCCAGCTGCACCTGGACCGGTGTCTTACCTGCCGCAACTGCGAAACCACGTGTCCGTCGGGCGTCGAATATGGCCGCCTGCTCGACATCGGCCGCAAGGTGGTGGAAGAGCGGGTGGCGCGCCCGCCCGTGGCGCGGATCAAGCGCTGGGTGTTGAAGCAAGCCTTGCCACGCCGGGCGGTGTTCGGGGTGGCGCTGCGCGCCGGCCAGCTGTTGCGGCCCTTGCTGTCGCCTGCCTTGCAGGACAAGATCCCGGCGCGGCAGGCGGCCGGCACGCTGCCCGTGCGCGAACATCCGCGCAAGATGCTGGCGCTGGCCGGCTGCACCCAGCCGGCCATGGCGCCCAACATCCATCGCGCCGCCGCGCGCGTGCTCGATGCCGTGGGCGTGCAGCTGATCGTGGCCGCCAGGGCCGGCTGCTGCGGCGCGCTGCGCCATCACCTGAACGACCGCGAGGCGGCGCTGGACGACATGCGCCGCAATATCGATGCCTGGTGGCCGGCCGTGGAGCAGGGCGCGGTGGAGGCCATCGTGATGACGGCATCGGGCTGCGGCGCCACGGTCAGGGACTACGGCCATCTGCTCGCGCACGACGCGGCATACGCGGGCAAGGCGGCGCGCATCGCGGCATTGACGCGCGATCTGAGCGAGGTGATGGCGCAGTTCGAGGAAGCGCTGGCGCAATTGGCGGAGCCGCTGGCGCGCCGCGCGGCGGCGGCGAGCGAACGGGTGGCGTATCACCCGCCATGCTCGCTGCAGCACGGGCAGCAGGTCCGCGGCAAGGTGGAAGCCGTGCTGCGCGCGGTGGGCGTGGACGTGGCGCTGTGCGCGGACAGCCACCTGTGCTGCGGCTCGGCGGGCACGTACTCGCTGCTGCAGCCGGCGTTGTCGCTGCAACTGCGCGACCGCAAGCTGGCCGCGCTGGCGGAAACAGGCGCGGACATCATCGTCTCGGCCAACGTGGGCTGCAGCGCGCATCTGCAGTCGGGCACGCAGACGCCGGTGCTGCACTGGATCGAGGTGATGGACCGGGTGCTTGTGAAAGAGCCGCCACGGTGAGCTCCGTCATTCCCGCGCAGGCAGGAATCCATAGAACGATGGCAACGCGCCACGGCCGGCAAGCCAATCGCTGCGCACGCGGGTGATGGATCCCCGCGTGCGCGAGGATGACGGTCAGGCGAGCGGTAATAGCCCGGAAACTGGCCGCCCCACCACCGGCTCCTCGTGCAAACTGACGATTTTCGGCAGCTTTGCCGCCGCTTGCCACGTGGGGGCGCGCTCGCCGAACGCTGCCACCCACGCCAGCACCTGGTCCGCCGGCATCGGCCGCGCGATGCCGTAGCCTTGCACCAGGTCGCACCCGAGCCGCATCAGCAGCGCGCCATGCTCCACCGTCTCCACGCCCTCCGCGATCACCTGGCGGCCGAACGAGCGCGCCAGCCCGATCACGGCGCTCACCAGGTGCAGGTCGTCGCGGTCTTCCAGCATGTTGCGCACGAAGCTCTGATCGATTTTCAAAACATCGGCCGGCAGCCGTTTCAGGTACGACATCGAGGAATAGCCGGTGCCGAAATCGTCGAGCGCAAAGCCGATGCCCAGCGCCTGGCAGGCCAGCATGATGGCGCGCACGTGGTTGATGTCGCTGAGCGCCGACGACTCCAGGATTTCCAGCTCCAGCATGTGCGGCGGCACGTCCGGGAACTCGGCCAGGATGGCCGTGATGCGTTCGACGAAATCGCTGCGCTGGAAATGGCGCGCCGCGATGTTCACGCTGACCACCCACGCCGGGTCCACGTGCCGCCACTGCTGCAGCTGGCGCAGCGCTTCGCGCAGCACCCATTCGCCGATGTCGATGATCACGTCGCTGTGCTCGACGATGGGCAGGAACTCCATCGGCGGCACGATGCCGCGCAGCGGATGGTCCCAGCGCAGCAGCGCCTCCATGCCGACGATGCGCCCGCGCCGCATGTCCAGCTTGGGCTGGTAGTACAGCCGCAGTTCGCCGGCGCGCAGCGCGGCGCGCACTTCGGTGCGGCGGTTGTGGTGGGTGCGCACCTGTTCATCGAGGTCGGCGTCGAAGAAGTGGTAGCGGTTGCGGCCCGTGATCTTGGCCTGGTACAGGGCCTGGTCGGCGTGGCGCAGCAGGCTGTCGGCGCTTGCCTCGTTGCCGGTGTAGACGGCGATGCCCACGCTGGCCGACATGGCCACCGGCTTGCCGTCGCAGGTGTAATCGCGGGACAAGGCAGCCAGCAGCTTGTCCATCGCCAGTTCCACGTCGCCGCGCCCGCGCAGTTCCGGCAGCAGCAGCACGAATTCGTCGCCGCCCAGGCGCGCCACGTAGTGCCGCTCGCCGGCGCGCTGGTCGGAAAATTCGTGCAGGCGGCTGGCAGCCTGCTTGAGGATTTCGTCGCCGGTGGCCTGGCCCAGCGTCTCGTTTACCCGCTGCAGGTGATCGAGGTCGAACAGGCACACGGCCAGCAGGTAGCTGTGCTCGCGCGCGCGCGCCACTTCGCTTTCGAAGCGGGCCGCCAGCGCGGTGCGGTTGGGCAGGCCGGTGAGGATGTCGTGGTTGCTCTGCCACGAGATCTGCTGCATCAGCTGGCGGCGCTCGGTCACGTCGCGGAACACCAGCACCGATCCCTGCACCTTGCCGTGGGCGGCGCGGATGGCGTTGGCCGTGTATTCCACCGTCAGGGTCTGGCCCGCGCGGTGGCGCAGGCTCTGGTTGCCCACCTTGATGACTTCTCCCCCCGCATAAATCATCGCCATCGACTTGAGCAGCGAGTGCTGGCCGAAGTTATTCGCCAGCACGAACACCTGGTGCAGGTCCATGCCGCGCGCGCGCGATTCGGGCCAGCCGGTGAGCTGCTGCGCCGCTTCGTTGATGGTTTCGATGCGGCCCGTGAGGTCGGTGGTGATGACGGCGTCGCCGATCGACGCCAGCGTCACCTCGATGCGCTCCTTCTCGGCGCGCAGCTGTTCCTGCGCGGCCAGCGTGCGGTCCAGTTGCTCGCTCAGTTTTTTCTGGCTGTGCTGGAGCTTTTCCACCAGCGCCTGCACCCGCTGCGCCATGGTGTTGAAGGTCTCGGCCAGCGCCCGTGCCTCCAGCGTACCGGTCACCTTCATGCGGGTGGCGTGGTCGCCGCCGTGGAAGGCTGTGGTGGCGGCGTTGAGCCGCTTGAGCATGCGCTTGTTGACGAAGATGATGGAGCCGAGCAGGGCGTAGACGATGATGATGTTGGAGATCGAGATCAGGGCCTGCTGGCGCAGCGTGCGCCATACGCCGGCCAGCGGCAGCGTGGGCGCGTACGTCAGCGTCATGGTGGCCTCGCCGATGCGCAGGCTCTCGCGGATCGGCTGCAGCGCCTCCAGTTCGGCGAACCAGAGCGGGTAGGCCGGCACTGGCGGCTGCGCGCGGTGGGCTTCCAGGTGGCCGCCCGTGTAATCAAGGGTGAGCGCCGTGAGGTCGGGATTGAGCAGCAGCGCGTCGCGCAGGGTGCGGTCGATGGCGCCCCGGTCCGACGCGGCGACGGGCGGCTGCAGCGTATTGCGCAGGTAGGCGCCCAGCTGGCTGGCGCTCTGCCGATACCGGGCATCGGCGTTGGCGGTCTCGGACGCGTACAGCGTCGAATAGCGTACGACCAGCACCACCGTGATGATGACGAAGATGGGCATGAACAGGCGCGCATACACGCCCATCCGCAACCATGGCGTCAAGAGTTTTCCAAACAAGGACATAGCTAACAATTCAGGTTGGAAAATGACCAATGGCCATTATTACGGAAAAGTTAACTTAAAGCACGGTTTTCGAAAACCGTTTTCAGAAATTTACTTCCTGTACTGCACAAACGGTTGCTGCATAAAGACAGTCTGGTTGTAGGGTTATTGCGCCAGCAGCTGCTCGATGTCCGCGACGATGCTTTCGGGCTTGGTGGCGGGCGCATAGCGATGCACGACCTTGCCATCGCGGCCGACCAGGAACTTGGTGAAATTCCACTTGATGCGCTGCGTGCCCAGGATGCCGGGCGCGTCGTGTTTCAGCTTGACGAACAGCGGGTGGGCATGGGCGCCGTTGACGTCCACCTTGGCAAACACGGGAAAGGTGACGCCGTAGTTCTTTTCGCAGAACGCGCCGATCTCGCCCGCGTCGCCCGGCTCCTGGTGGCCGAACTGGTTGCACGGGAAGCCCAGCACCTCCACGCCGCGGTCGCGGAACTGCCGGTACACGGCTTCCAGTCCCTGGTACTGCGGGGTAAAGCCGCACTGGCTGGCGGTGTTGACGATCAGGAGCACCTTGCCGCGATAGCGGGCCAGGTCGGTGGGCGCGCCGGACAGGCTGTCGGCGGTAAAGTCGTAAATGCTGTTCATGGTGCGCATGTTCTTGTGGTGGTCAGGGCGGAGGCGCTCACAGGATGCCCAGTTGCCTGGTGGCGGCGGACGGCTCGCGCTCGGCGCCCGTCTTGCTTTCGAGTTTGATGGCCAGGCGCAGGTCGTTGACGGAATCCGCGTTGCGCAGCGCATCCTCGTACGTGATCAGGCCTGCTTCGTGCAGGTCGAACAGCGACTGGTCGAACGTCTGCATGCCCAGCTCGCGCGATTTTTTCATCAGCTCCTTGATGTCGTGGACCTGCCCCTTGAAGATCAGGTCCGAGATCAGCGGCGTGTTGAGCAAAATCTCGATGGCCACCGCGCGCCCCGGCGCATCCTTGCGCGGCACCAGCCGCTGCGAAATCAGGCCCTTGAGGTTGAGCGACAGGTCCATCAGCAGCTGCTGGCGGCGCTCCTCGGGGAAGAAGTTGATGATGCGGTCCAGCGCCTGGTTGGCGCTGTTGGCGTGCAGCGTGGCCAGGCACAGGTGGCCCGTCTCGGCAAACGCGATGGCGTGGTCCATGGTTTCGCGGTCGCGGATCTCGCCGATCTGGATCACGTCGGGCGCCTGGCGCAGCGTATTCTTGAGCGCCGTCTCCCAGTCGTCGGTGTCCACGCCCACTTCGCGCTGGGTCATGATGCAGTTGCGGTGCGGGTGGACGAATTCCACCGGGTCTTCGATGGTGATGATATGGCCGTAGCTGTTCTCGTTGCGGTAGCCCACCATGGCCGCCAGCGTGGTCGATTTGCCGGACCCCGTGGCGCCCACCATGATCACCAGCCCGCGCTTGGCCATCACCACTTCCTTCAGCACCTCGGGCAGGCCCAGGTGGTTCAGGTCGGGGATCGCGCTGGTGATCGTGCGCAGCACCATGCCCACCGATCCCATTTGCACGAAGGCGGACACGCGAAACCGCCCCAGGTCGGGCGGGCTGATGGCGAAGTTGGCTTCCTTGGTCTGCTCGAACGATGCGGCCTGCTTGTCGTTCATGATGGCGCGCGCCAGGTCCAGCGTGTGGGCCGGCGTGAGCGCCTGCGACGACACGGGCGTCATCTTGCCGTCGATTTTCATCGCCGGCGGAAAACCGGCCGTGATGAACAGGTCCGATCCCTTTTTGGCCAGCATGTGGCGCAGCAGGTCGAACATGAATTTTGAGGCGTCGTCGCGTTCCATGCTGGTGCCCTTTACGCTTAGCCGGGGAAATTCTCGGGGATCTTGGCCGCGCTGCGCGCAGTGGCGGCGGAGATCACGTTGCGCCGTACCAGGTCGGTCAGGTTCTGGTCCAGCGTCTGCATGCCCACGTTGCTGCCGGTCTGGATCGCCGAATACATCTGCGCGATCTTCGCTTCGCGGATCAGGTTGCGGATGGCCGGCGTGCCCACCATGATTTCGTGCGCGGCCACGCGTCCGCTGCCGTCCTTGGTCTTGAGCAGGGTTTGCGAAATGACCGCCTGCAGCGATTCGGACAGCATGGCCCGCACCATTTCCTTCTCCTCGGCCGGGAACACGTCGACGATGCGGTCGATGGTCTTGGCCGCCGACGACGTGTGCAGGGTGCCGAACACCAGGTGGCCCGTTTCGGCGGCCGACAGCGCCAGGCGGATGGTTTCCAGGTCGCGCAGTTCCCCGACCAGAATGCAGTCCGGGTCCTCGCGCAGCGCCGAGCGCAGCGCGTTACAGAACGAAAGCGTGTGCGGACACACCTCGCGCTGGTTGATCAGGCACTTCTTGGAGTCGTGCACGAATTCGATCGGGTCCTCGATGGTGAGGATGTGGCCATGCTCGTTTTCGTTGAGGTGGTTGACCATGGCCGCCAGCGTGGTCGACTTGCCCGAGCCGGTGGGGCCCGTGACCAGCACCAGGCCGCGCGGCTTCAGCGCGAAATCGGCAAAGATCTTGGGCGTGTTCAGTTCTTCGAGCGTGAGGATTTTCGACGGGATGGTGCGGAACACGGCCGAAGCGCCCCGTTCCTGGTTGTAGGCATTGACGCGAAAGCGCGACAGGCCGGGAATGGAAAACGAAAAGTCGATCTCCAGCCGCTCCTCGTACACCTTGCGCTGGCCGTCGTTCATGATGTCGTAGATCATGCGGTGCACGTCCTTGTGCTCGAGCGCGTCCACGTTCAGGCGCCGCACGTCGCCGTGCACGCGCAGCATCGGTGGCAGTCCCGCCGACAGGTGCAGGTCGGACGCCTTGTTCTTGACGGAGAATGCGAGAAGTTCGGAAATGTCCATTTATAATCCCTGTGCCTGACTTAAACGATAGACTGAAGGTCCACCCTCCGATGATTATGTCCCCGATCCCCCAGAACTTGCAAGCCATCACTACTTCTATCGTGGCGGCCGCCGCCGAAGCGGGGCGCGCGCCCGACACCGTGCAGCTGCTGGCCGTGTCCAAGACTTTCGGCCCGCAAGCCGTGCAGGAGGCGGTAGCGGCCGGCCAGCGCGCCTTCGGCGAGAACTACCTGCAGGAAGGCGTGGACAAGATCCGCGCGCTGCAGGAGTTGGGTGCGCCGCCGCTAGAATGGCATTTCATCGGCCCGATCCAGAGCAACAAGACCCGGCCCATCGCGGAAAACTTCGATTGGGTGCACACGGTGGAACGCGAAAAAATCGCCCAGCGGCTGTCCGAACAGCGGCCGGCC
>JBEVMD010000571.1:0-7424 GCA_040508835.1 Duganella sp.
AGGCCGTGGTGTGGTCGTTTTTAGGCCTGCGCCGGAAAAGCGATTAAGACCGCGACGACACCCGGCTCAAACCAGTGCACATCGTGATTGCGGCGCTGATTGACGTGGCCCTGTTCATCGGGCTGCTGATCGCGGCGGTGCAGTGGGCAGTCGCAAAGTAGTCCTACAATAACAGTAGAGAAGCATACGGAGATCAAGATGAGTGCACACCCGACGCCAGCATCCCACCCCGCGGCAGCCCCCCACCACGCGGCAGCTCCTTATTATTTCGTGCCCGGACCGTCGCGCTGGCCCCTGTTTGCCGGCATCTCGCTGCTGGTCACCATGGCCGGCGCATCGGGCTGGGTCAACGACGCGGCGTGGGGCATGCCACTCAACATGGTCGGCCTGGCGGGCATCATCGCCGTGCTGTATTTCTGGTTCGGCGACGCCATCAAGGAGTCCGAAGGCGGCATGTACAGTCCGCGCATCGATTACTCGTTCCGCTGGTCGATGGCGTGGTTCATCGTCTCCGAAATCATGTTCTTCGGCGCTTTCTTCGGCGCGCTGTTTTACGCGCGCGTGATTTCCACGCCGTGGCTGGGCGATATCGACCATAAATTCATCTGGCCCGACTTTGCCGGGCAGTGGGGCGGCGCCAGCCCGGCCGGCACCATCGACGCGTTCCGCACCATGGGCCCGTTCCCGATACCCACCATCAATACCGCCTTGCTGCTGACGTCGGGCGTTACGCTCACCATCGCCCACCACGCGCTGCGCGCCGGCCACCGCGCGCAGACGGCGATCTGGCTGTTTGCCACCGTCCTGCTGGGCGCCACGTTCATGGGCTTCCAGGCCTACGAATACATCCACGCGTACACCGAGCTGAACCTCAAACTGACGTCCGGCATCTACGGCTCCACCTTCTTCATGCTCACCGGCTTCCATGGTTTCCACGTGACCATGGGAGCGATCATGCTGTCGGTGGTGTTGTACCGCGTGCTCAAGGGGCACTTCACGCCCGACCACCATTTCGCGTTCGAAGGCGCCGCCTGGTACTGGCACTTCGTGGACGTGGTGTGGCTCGGTCTTTACGTGGTGATCTACTGGCTGTAAGCATCGGCGTTATAATGCCGTGGCGCGAAGCTTGCCTGGATTTCGCCTGCAGCAGTGACAGTCGACGGCCCCAGGCCGCGGCTCCGTCATTGCCGCGCACGGGGGAATCCATGCCAGCCTGGTGACGTGGCAGCGTCGTGTCAACGCAGGCCGGTCGGCTGAATATATCCCAGCTTATACGCCACCAGAATCATCACGAACAAGGTGATCGACAATCCCACCCGCACCGCCAGGGCGCGCACGGTGTTGTTGCTCTTGCCCTTGTCGCGCATCAGGTAGAACAGCGCGGAGCCGAGGCTGCCGATGATCAGGACGAACGCGATGGCGACGACAATTTTCATGACAGGACCGGGCCGGATGAATGAGGCTTCATTGTAATGCCGATTGCGTTTCGATTTAAACCGATTCCGTTGCTTGCCACCGTGCTGGTGGTAGCGCTCGGCATTGCGCTGGGCAACTGGCAGGCGCGCCGCGCCGACGAAAAAATCGCCACGCAACAGCGGCTGGCGCAGGGCGCCGCCAGCGCACCGCTGGTACTGAACGGCGCGCCGCTGGCCGCCGCCGACGTCGAGTTCCGCCGCGTGCGCGTGACCGGGCAATTCGTGCGCCACTGGCCGCTATACCTCGACAACCGGCCGTACCAGGGCCGCGCCGGGGTGTATCTGCTGATGCCGTTCAGGATCGAAGGTTCCGGCATGCATGTGCTGGTGCAACGGGGCTGGATGGCGCGCGATCCGCTGGCACGCGACAAGCTGCCCGGATTCGACACGCCTGCCGGCACCGTCACGCTGGACGGCGTCGCCCGTCAGCACACGGGCCACGTGATGGAGCTGGGGGAGGGGCCGGCGCTGGCGCCCGGCGTCATCGTGCAGAACACCGGTCCGCTGCAGGTGGCCAGGGCCAGCGGCCTGAAAATGCTGCCGTTCGTGCTGCAGCAAGGCGCGCCCGCGCAGCCCGGTGGCGACGATGTGAACATGGGACGGGCGTGGCCGGCGTCCGGTATCGGCCCGGAAAAGCACCAGGGCTATGCCTTCCAGTGGTATGCGCTGTCGGCGATGGCGGTTGTCTTTTTTGTCGTGAACGGATACAGACGTGGAAAACCCGAAAACTGATCGAACGGCCCGTGGCCGCTGGAAGCTGCTGCTGGTGATTGCCGTGTGCGCCGCGCCGCTGCTGGCGTCGTACTTCATGTACTACGTGGTCAAGCCCAAGGGCGGCGTAACCAATTACGGCACCCTGCTCGACGCGCGCCAGTACCCGATCCCCGCGATGGCCAGCACGCTGCTCGACGGCCACGCGGCCACCCTGGCCGATTACCGCGGCAAGTGGATCATGCTCAAGGTGGGACCGTCGGCCTGCCTGGACGCCTGCCAGGACCAGCTGTTTGCCATGCGCCAGCTGCGCACCATGCAGGGCAAGGCGATGGACCGGGTGGAGCGGGTATGGCTGATCACCGATAACGCACCGCTGGAAACCATGCTGCTGCGCGTAAACGACGGCACCCACATGCTGCGCGCCCCGGCCGACGTGGTGCAGCAATGGCTGCCGGTGCAGCCGGGCGACACCGCCGCCGACTACGTTTATTTGATCGACCCGCTGGGCAACCTGATGATGCGCTTCCCGAAAGGCGCCGTATCGAGCGACACCGCCCGCGTGGGCAAGGTCCACAAGGACCTGGCCAAACTGCTCAAAGCTTCCGCCATAGGATAAATTACCCGATGCACATGACTCTCGCACAAATGGCCGTCACGGCGCTGCTGGTGGCGCTGTTGCCGCTGTCGCTGGTGTGGACGTCGTCCGACGCCAACAAGTACCGCAAGCTGGTCTGGGTAAGCGTGTTCCTCACGCTCGACCTGATCGTGTTCGGCGCCTTTACGCGCCTGACCGATTCGGGCCTCGGCTGCCCGGACTGGCCCGGCTGCTACGGCGCCGCCAATCCGTTCCTGGCGCATGCCGACATCGTGGCGGCCGAAGCGCTCAACCCCACCGGCCCCGTGACCGTGGCCAAGGCCTGGATCGAGATGATCCACCGCTACCTGGCCATGGCCATCGGCGTGCTGATCGTGGCGATGATGGCGCAGTCGTGGTACCAGTGGCGCAAGTCCCAAGGCACGCGGCCGGAGTACCGGCCGTGGATGCCGACCTTTCTGTTTTTCTTCGTCTGCCTGCAGGGCGCGTTCGGCGCGTGGACCGTCACGCTAAAACTGCAGCCGGTGATCGTCACCATGCACTTGCTGCTGGGGATGGGTTTGCTGGCGCTGCTGGTGTGGTACGGCGGCCGCCAGAACCAGCTGATTGCGCCCACCCGCACCTTGTCCGGCTCGCCCACGGCCATGCGCAACATCCGCTGGCTGGCCGGCATGTCGGCCGCGCTGCTGCTGGGGCAGCTGGCGCTGGGCGGCTGGGTGAGCACCAACTACGCCACGCTGGCCTGCACCGACTTCCCGCTGTGCGGCGGCAAGCTGGTGCCCGAGATGGATTTCGACCACGGCTTTACCTTGTGGCGCGAACTGGGCAAGACGGCTGCCGGCCATTACATTCCGTTCGCGGCCCTGACGGCCATCCACTGGGTGCACCGCAACGCCGGCTTCATCGTGGCGCTGGTTGCCGGCTATACGGCGTGGCGCGCGTGGGACAACGCGGTGCTGCACAAAACCGCCCGCTACATCGCCATCGTGCTGGCCGCGCAGATCGCCACCGGCCTGGCCACGATCTACTTTAGTTTCCCACTGACAATCGCGGTATTGCATAACGCGGGGGCGGCAATCCTGGTCCTGTTGCTGACCGTGTTAAACTACAAGGCTAAATTCCAGCACGAACTTGCCAAAAAAGCAGCTTCGGGCGCAGTTTTTGCGCACCATTCTTCACTGAAGCAGCAGTAGATTGCAGTCTTGATCACACAGCCATGAATACCCATACTCTGACCAAACCCTCGAACCGCATCGCCCAATTCTGGGCGCTGACCAAGCCGCGCATCACCCAGATGGCGGTATTTTGCGCCGTCATCGGCATGTTTCTGGCGACCGACGGGGTGCCCGACTGGCGTATTGCCGTGCCGGCCACGGTGGGCATCTTCCTGCTGACCAGCGCGGCCTTTGCCGTCAATTGCCTGGCCGAGCGCGAGATCGACGCCCGCATGGCGCGCACCGCGCGCCGCCCGCACGCGATGGGCGACATCACGGTGAGCGAAACCGTGCTGTTCGCACTGGTGGTCGGCGGCGCCGGCATGTGGGTGCTGTACACGCTGGTCAACCCGCTGACCATGTGGCTCACGTTCGTGACGTTCGTCGGCTACGCCATCATCTACACCATGATACTCAAGCCGGCCACGCCGCAAAACATCGTGATCGGCGGCCTGTCGGGCGCGATGCCGCCCGCGCTGGGCTGGGCGGCCGTGGCCAACCACGTGCCGGCCGAGGCGTGGCTGCTGGTCCTGATCATTTTCGTGTGGACCCCGCCGCACTTCTGGGCGCTGGCCCTGTACCGCCGCGACGATTACGCCAAGTCCGGCCTGCCCATGCTGCCGGTCACCCACGGCATGGAATACACGCAGTTCCAGATCTGGCTGTACTCGATCGCGCTGGCCGCCACCACGGCGCTGCCGTACGTGGTGCAGATGAGCGGCCTGATTTACCTGGTGTCTGCCATCATCCTCAACGCGGTCTTCCTGCGCCACTCGTGGAAGATCTACCGTCATTATTCCGACCAGGTGGCGCGCAAGGCATTCGCGTGGTCGATCATGTATCTTGGCCTGCTGTTCGCGGCGCTGCTGGTGGACCACTACATCAAACTATGAAGAAACTGTTCGCCTCGGTCCTGGCGGCCGCGTTTGCCACTTCGATGGTCCTGGCCGGCTGCGGCAATAAAGCGCCCGCAGCGGCCAGCTTCCAGAATGTCGACATCACCGGCGCTGCCTTTGCGAAAGATTTCGCCCTGACCGACCATACGGGCAAGCCGCGCACCATGGCCGATTTCCGCGGCAAGGTCGTGGTGATGTTCTTCGGCTTCACCCAGTGCCCGGACGTGTGCCCCACCACCATGGCCAATATGGCGGCCGTGATGAAGCAACTGGGCCCGCAGGCGGACCAGGTGCAGGTGCTGTTCGTTACCGTCGATCCCGAGCGCGATACCCGGCAATTGCTGGCGCAATACGTGCCGACGTTCGATCCGCGCTTCATCGGCCTGTACGGCACCCCGGAGCAGACGGCCGCCGTCGCCAGGGAATTCAAGATTTTCTATGCCAAGGTGCCGGGCAGCGACGCCGCCAACTATTCGGTGGACCACACTGCCGCCAGCTATATCTTCGACAAGACCGGCAAGGTGCGCCTGATGGTGCCGCATGCCAAGGGCCAGGCGGCCATCGTTCACGACATTCAGCAACTGCTGTAAGCGGCGGTCACCCATCGGAGCCGGTATGCGTCAACGCTTTCAACCTTTTACGCGGCTGGCAGCCGTCATCCTGCTGCTGATCGGCTGCCTGATCGTGCTGCGCCCGTTCGTGGCCGCGATCCTGTTTGCCTGCGCCATCACCATCTCGAGCTGGCCCATCTACCTGCGGTTGCTGAACCGTGTGCACGGCCGCCGTTCGCTGGCTGCCGCCCTCATGAGCGTGGGCCTGACCCTGCTGATCCTGGTGCCGCTGACGCTGGTCACCTGGAATATCGCCGACAACGCTGCCGCGTTTTACGACCACTTCAAGGCTAGCCTCGACAGCGGCACGCTGGCGCCGCCCGCCTGGCTGCGCGACATTCCGCTGGTGGGCGAGATGGTCGATACCTATCTGCGCCGGCTGCTGGGCAGCCGCGAAGAACTGCTGCAAGTTGCCAAGAACCTGCTGGAGCCGGCGCGCCGCCTGCTGCTGGGGGGCGGCGTGCTGCTGGGCAGCGGCGTGGCGCAGGTGAGCCTGGCCGTGTTCGTGAGCTTTTTCCTGTACCGCGACGGCGTGGCCATGCTGGCCGCGCTGGGCAATGCGATGGATAAGCTGATCGGCGCCGACCAGGCCAATTCCGTCTCCGACACCATCGGCCGCACCGTGCGCGGCGTCATGTACGGCCTGCTGGGCACGGCGCTGGCGCAATCGGTGGTGGCGGCCGTGGGTTTCCTGATAGCCGGCGTGCCGGCCGTGGCGCTGCTGTCGGTGGCCACGTTCCTGTTCTCGCTGATTCCCGTCGGGCCGCCGATCATCTGGATCGGCGCCACGATCTGGCTGTTCGACCACGGCCAGACCGGCTGGGCCGTGTTCATGGCGATCTGGGGCGTGCTTCTGATCAGCGGCGTCGACAACGTGGTCAAGCCGCTCTTGATCAGCCGTGGCAGCAGCCTGCCGTTCATCCTGGTGCTGCTGGGCGTGATGGGCGGCGTGCTGGCGTTCGGTTTCGTGGGGTTGTTCATCGGCCCCACCTTGCTGGCGGTGGGCATGGGTTTGCTGCGGAACTGGACGGCGCAGCAGGTGTGAGTTCACTCCAGGCACTGCGCAGTCGCGGTGCCGATTCAGGCCGCGCGGACGCCTTGCTGCACCTTGTTCAATGTGACGGCAAAGCGTCTGCGCGCTGTATTGCTGTCGGTTTTGAGTACAAAGCTACGACCATGACTTAGTCCAGATCCGCGTTATGTTCCGTATCGTCCTTGGGAATGATCTTCACCAGCAAAATCCGCGGGCCGTTCATTTTCTTGGCCACGATATCGAAGTGGCGGAAGCTGATGCGCTGGCCCTGTTTCGGGATGTCGCCCAGCTTGAGCATCATCATGCCGCCCACCGATTCCACTTCTTCCATGCCCAGCTCTTCGTTCTCGATATCGATGCCCAGCGTGCGTTCGAGCGAGAAGATCGGCAGGCTGGCCTTGCCGATCAGGGTGCCGTCCGGCTGCTTGAGCCAGTCGTTTTCGTTGAGGCGGAATTCGTCGTGGATCTCGCCCACCATGGCGCCCAGCAGGTTGTCGAGCGTGATGAAGCCCACCGGGCGTTTGCCCTTTTCGCCGATCAGCGCGAAGTGCGGTGCGCCGTCGCGGAAGCGGCGGAACTGTTCCAGCGCCGGCGTGCGCGCCGAAATGGTTTCCACCGGCCGCAGGAACGGCACCAGGTCGGTGATCGGCTTGCCCGATTGCTGGTGGAAGAACAGGTCCTTCAGGTGCACCACGCCCAGCACGGTCTCGCCGTCGCGGTCGTAATACGGGTAGCGGCTGAAGCGGTTGCGCAGCACCGTGTCGAGGTTGTCGGCCAGCGTGCGGCTGGCATGCAGGCTGATCACCTCATTAATCGGACGCATCAGGTCGGAGATGGCCAGATCGCTGAAGTCGAGCGAGTGCGCCAGGATGTTGCGCTCATCCTT
>JBEVMD010000559.1:0-4391 GCA_040508835.1 Duganella sp.
GGCGAGGTAGGGCTGCAGGCCGCAGCCACTGCCTGGCTGGCCGGCCGCGCCGTGGACTGGCGTTCGGACGCTGGGCAGGCGTACGTGCCGCGCGCGCCGCTGCCGCGCTATCCGTTCGAGGACAAGCCATTCTGGCTGGCCGGTCTGCCACAGGCGCCGCAGCCGCTACAGCCGCCGTTACCGGAGGCTACAGCGGCGGCGCCCCAGGAGTCCGACCGCTTCGCCCAGCTGTTCCACGAGACCTTTACCGCACCGGCCGACGACTGGCAAGCGCTGATCGCCGGTTAAGCCCTCCATTCGATCGCTCACCAACCCACAGGAGTTCACCATGAATAAACACAGCGCGCTGCGCGACACCATCGTCACGCTCGCCGGCGAAACGCTGGGCGTCGGCGCCTTCGATATCGCCACCGGCGTCAACATCCAGGACCTGGGCTTCAACTCGGTGCTGCTGGTCAGCTTCGTGGAAAAGGTATCGGCGGCGCTGGACGACGACATCCACCCCGGCGTGTTTTTCGAACACGCGACACTCGATGCGTTTGTCGGCTACCTGGTCGAGCACAAATCCGACAAGGTCGATCGGCACCTGTCGATGGTGGCGGCGGACATGGCGCGCGCCATGCCGGCGCCGGCCACGGTGGACGGCGGCGGCCAGCCCCATCCCCGCCCGCTCACGCGCGGTACCCGGGGCGAGATCCCGCAGGACGTACCGGTGATCATCGGCGGCGGCATAGGCGGCATGCTGATCAGCCGCGCGCTGTGCCGCAAGCATATCCGCCATGTGCTGGTCGGTTCGCCGCAACTGGGCGATACCCCCAAGCTGGGCGAGTCGATGACGGAGGCGTGCACCATCGAATTCACCCAGGATTTCGAAGGTTACGACCGGTACCTGTTCGCCAAAAACTACACGCCGTTCTTCATGGGCGATATCGTGGCAGGGCTGCGGTTCGACTTTTTCGGCACCATGGCGTCGCTGTTCCTGGAAAAGGCGCCGCGCGCATTCATCCACGTGGACCGCATCGGCTTCGACCAGGCCCTGTACGACGAAGTGAGCGCCGCCGAGGAATGCTACTGGATCGACGACCTGGTGACGGACGTGGATTACGAGAAGGACAGCGACCGGCTGCAGCTGCTCAAGCTGAAAAACGGCACGACCATCCGGCCGTCGTACGCGTGGGACTGCACCAACCATATCCGGCTGCTGGGGCGCAAGCTCGACATCCCGTTCCAGAATTTCGACCAGCCGCGCCAGGTCATCTTCACCCACTACATGCAAAAGGACTGCGAGGACCTGTGCCATCGCGCGGACCTGCCGTGGATGCACGCCACCACGCTGCTGCGCGCGGAGACGGAATTCGACCAGCTCAATGGCGTGTCGTGGTTTATCCCGCTCGGCAAATACGTCTCGGTCGGCATCAGCATGGCGCCCGAGGATATCGGCGACCGCAATCCGGAAGAGATCATCACGGCCCTGACCAAGGCCTATAAGAATCGCGGCATCGACTACAGCCGCGAATTCGCGCGCCGCAAGGAGATCGTCAGCGTGCCGTCCCAGCATTTCATGTACGAGCGCTTTTATGGCGCCAATTGGGCCATGGTGGGCGGTTGCGCGGCCAGCACCTGGTTCACGTCGGGATCGCAAATCAGCATGCTGGCGTGCATGGCGGCGATGGCGGACAGGATCGTCGAGCAGCCGCAGGTCTACGGCGAGCATTACAGCCGCCACGTGCGGGGCTTTGCCAAGACCCAGCGCATCTACGACACCTTGCTCACCTCCGGCATCGGCCCGCTCGACGCGATGAAGTTCCTGTCCGGGATCGTGGAACAGGCACGGGGGCGCATATCGTCGTACTACATGTTCCGCAAGGGCCTCGATACGCCGGCCGCGCGCACGGCAAAGGAACTCTGGGAAGAGCAGGTGGTCGTAGACAAGGACTACTTCGCCTTTCTCAAGCAGATCGCCACCCACGCCCAGCCAGCACGCCGGCAGGAACAGGCCGACGCCATCTTCGCCAAGCTGGCCGAGATGCACGACGCGTCGCGCACGGTGCGCATTCCCTACCTGCGCAACAGCCAGGTGCGCGAAGAGAAGGCGGCGCTGTTCCTCTAGCACCGAAGGGGCGGTGGCAGGGGCGGCGACTTATTCATTCTGACGTGACGATGCGGACCATGGACAAACATAACTATCTTCAGCCCTGGGGCGAACAGGCGGCGCAGGCGTTTTGCAGCCTGTGGAACGGCACCCTGGGGCCGGACGACGCGGCAGCGCTGCTCGACCCGGCGCTGCTGTTCCATTTTCATGCGCAGGAACTGCACGGCGCCCACGCCTACCGGCGCTTCGCGGCCACGGTGCGCGCCGGCGTCGGCACGCTCGAGGTGGACCGGGAGCTGGTGCTGGCACGCGACGATTTCGTCATGCTGATCTACCGCTGGCGCGCGTCGCGCTGGCATGCCCACATCGTCGGCGGGGCGGCGCAGTCCAATTACTGCAAGGTCGTGCTGCGCATGCGCGCCGGTCGCATCGCCGAGATATGGCAGCAGGCGCCGGACTTCCTGTTCCTGCTCGGTAAGCTGCCGCAGCACGCCCCCATGCAGTATCCGCATGTGGCCCTGTCCAGCGTGCTCGCTTGCGAGGACGGCGGCATTTACGCCACCGACGATGCCGATACCCACGCCATGGCCGCGCTGTTCAAGCGCATGAACGACTGCTTCCTCAACCGCGCCTCGCTGCGCCATATGCAGGACATCCAGAACCAGGACATCGTCTACGATACGGGTAGCGGCGCGGACGACGGCGCGCGCGGCACGCGCGGGGTGGGCGTGCAGTCGTGGAAAACCTTCGTCTATGCGCTTCATACCTGCCTGGGAGGGCAGCAGGGCACGCGGTTCGACGACCTGTATGTGCGCGACGGCGACCGGCTGCGGGTATTCCTGCGCGCCACCGTGGCCGAGGATTCGCCGTACATCCTGCGCTGCGCCGACGGCCTGGTGGCGGCCATGAAGCTGGGCGTGCGCGACGGCCGTATCGCCACCATCGACACCCGGCTCGAAAACTACATCCAGTTCCTGGACACCGATTTTACGCGCCACCAGGAGCGGCTCAGGCAGCTGTTCCAGGGCCGCCGCGCGCCGGTGGTCGAGGCATTGCCGGATGCGGCGCCGCCGCTGGATCGAACGCCGCCCGCTCAGCAGGGCGTCGCCATCATCGGCATGGCCGGCCGCTTCCCGCAATGCGACACGGTTGACCAGTTCTGGCAGGCGCTCATTGCCGGGCGCTCGCTGATGTCGCCACCGCCGCCGGCGCGCGGCGACCTGGCTCCGGCGCTGCACGGAGCACCGCATGCAGGCTTCATCGACGACGTGGCCGGTTTCGATGCCGGGTACTTCCAGATGCTGCCCGACGAAGCCAGTTTCATCGATCCGCAACAACGGCTGCTGCTGCAGGAAGTCGTGCACGCGATGGAGGACAGCGGTCATTCCGCCGCCAGCTATGCCGGTCCGCGTACGGGACTGTTCATCGCCAACCTGTCGTCGGACTACCAGAAGCTGCTGCAGGAGCAGGGCTGGATCGACGATCCGCGCACCTGGGCCGGCAACGAGCAGGCCATCTTCGCCGCGCGGCTTGCGCGCAGCTTCGACATCCAGGGACCGTGCCGGCTGGTGAATGCCGAGTGCACCAGCTCCCTGGTGGCGCTGCACGAGGCGGCGCGCCTGATCCGCGATGGCGAAATCGACCAGGCCATCGTGGGCGCCACCAACCTGCTGCTGCACCGCTATGGATTCGCGGCGCGCGCGGGCACCTTGCTCACCACCCGGCCGCAGGCGCACCTGTTTGGCCGGGACAGCGACGGCCAGCTGCGCGGCGAGGCGATCGTCGCCGTCGTGCTCAAATCGCTCGCAAAAGCGCAGACGGACGGCGACCGCATTCTTGGCGTGATCGCGGGATCGGCGGTCAACAACAGCGGCAAGACCCTGTCGCTGGCGGCCGGCCACGTGGAGCGGCAGGCGGACGTGATGCAGGCGGCATGGCGCGCGGCCGGCGTGGCGCCGCAGGCGGTGTCGCTGGTGGAGTGCCATGCATCCGGTGTGCGTGGCGGCGACTTCGCGGAGATTGCCGCCATCCAGCGGGCGTTTGGCGCCGCCGGTGACGCCAGCCGCGCCGCGCCGGTGCGGCTGGCTACCTCGAAGGCGGCCACCGGCCACGCCGAGGCGGCATCCGGCATGGCCTCGCTGGTAAAGGTGCTGCTGCAGCTGCGGCACTGGCAGGTGGCCGGCGTCGCGGGCCTGGGCGATGTCGATCCCGCGTTGCGGCTCGATACCGGGCGCTTTGCCTTGTCGGCCGCCGCGCAGGCATGGCCGGCGACGGACGGCGCGCCGCGCATCGCCGGCAT
>JBEVMD010000003.1:0-12036 GCA_040508835.1 Duganella sp.
TTACGGCGGCGCCCTTTTTACGGTCGAGGCAGGGCTGATCGCCTTCGCGTATGACGGGGTCGCGCTGATCGAACGGGCGCTCAATTGATGAACAACGGGGACAAGCAGATGAAAAAGAACACGGTGCAGGTGCTGATGCTGGGATGGGAATTCCCGCCGCACATATCCGGCGGCCTGGGCACGGCATGCCATGGCTTGACTCACGGCCTGCAGGACCTCGGCGAGATCGACCTCACTTTCGTGGTGCCGCGATTGTGGGGGGACGAAGTGGCCGGTCGCATGCGCCTGATCGGCGCCGGATGCGATGCCGAGCCGGTCGTCGCACCGTACACCTCGGCAGAGCAGTACGCCGCCGCAGGCGCGCGCCACGCGGGCGCATTGTTCGACGCCGTGCTGGACTACCGCAACCGCGTCGCAGCCTCGCTGGCGTCGGTGAACCGGTGCGACTTGATTCATGCGCACGACTGGCTCACGTACCCGGCCGCCATGGCTGCAAAAAATCTCTGCGGCGCGCCGCTGGTGGTGCACGTGCACTCGACCGAATTCGATCGCGCCGGCGCCCATGTCGATCAGCGCATCGTCGCCATCGAGCGCCAGGGAATGCTGCATGCCGACAAAATCATCGCCGTCAGCAAAGGCACCAGGGATACCATTGTGCGCCGCTACGGCGTACCGCCCGAGAAGGTGGCGGTCGTCTACAACGCGGTGGCGATGCCGCCGGTCCCTCCGGCGCCTTCCCCGCTGCCGATCGCTGCCGGCGACCAGGCCCCCACCGTGACTTTCGTCGGGCGCGTGACCTATCAAAAGGGCCCGGAATACTTTATCGAAGCGGCCAGCCTGGTGCGCGAGAAAAACCGGCAGGTCCGCTTCGTCCTGGCCGGTGACGGCGACATGTTACCGTTCGTCAAACAACTGGCTGCTGGGCTCGGCATTCTCGACGCCGTGGAATTTCCCGGCTTTCTGAACGCTGCCGAGGTCAGCGCCCTGTACGCGCGCAGCGCCGTGTACGTGATGCCGTCCGTGTCGGAGCCGTTCGGTATTGCCGCGCTGGAGGCCATCGCGCACGGCGTGCCCGTGATCGTGTCGCCGTGCGCGGGCATGGCGGAAGTATTCGACAGCGTGATCAAGGTCGATGCCTGGGATGTGGAAACGATTGCGGCGCACGTGCTGGCGCTGCTGGACGACCATGCTGCGGCCGACACGTTGCGTCGGGGCGCCGCCCGCGAACTGGACAAGCTGAGTTGGACCGCCTCAGCCAGGCAGATACGCCGCCTGTACCGGGAGCTCTTGCAGCAAGCCGCCGGCGGCGGCGTCACCGCGCCAGCGCCCGTTACAGACGCGCGCGCACCGGTGCATGGCGGGCTGGCGCCGGCCGCCGTCGCCTGATCGGGCAGCATGGCGAACGAGCCGAGCTCCGCCGTCAGGACGCTGCATGCGTTGCGCCGGCCTGTCATCTCCACTATGCTAGACCGGAGCGCGCTGCCGTCGCCGCCGTCCGGCAAGGCGCCAGCGTTTTGCACCTCGACGAAAGGGAACCATGACCAACGACCTCACTGCCGCCGTCCGCGCCGCATTCGCCCCCACGGGCGCGCTGCGCGCCGCCATCAACCTGGGCAACCCGATCCTGGCCCATGCCGGGCCCGACGGCGCGGCGGGCGGCGTGTCGGTGGACCTGGCGCGCGCACTGGCCGCCCTGCTGGCGCTGCCCCTGGAGCTGGTCGTGTTCGACACGGCCGGCCAGTCGGTGGACGCGGTGGCCGGCGGCCAGGCCGACGTCGGCTTCTTTGCCATCGACCCCGTGCGCGGCGCCGACATCGCCTTTACCGCGCCGTACGTGCTGATCGAGGGCTACTACCTGGTCAGGGAGGCGTCGCCCGTCACCGGCAACGACCAGGTGGACGCGGCCGGGCACCGGGTGGTGGTGGGGCAGGGCAGCGCCTACGACCTGTTCCTGACGCGCGAACTCAAGCAGGCCACCATCGTGCGCGCGCCGTCGTCGCCCGCCGTGGTGGACGTGTTCATGGCGCAGGGCGCCGAGGTGGCGGCCGGCGTGCGGCAGCAGCTCGAAGCCGATGCCGCGCGCCTGGGCGGCCTGCGCCTGCTCGACCAGCGCTTCATGGTGATCCGGCAGGCAATGGGCGTGCCCAAGGCCCGCGGCGAGCAGGCGGCGCAAGTGCTGCGCCAGTTCGTTGCCGCCATGAAGGCCGACGGTTTCGTGGCGGCCGCGCTGGCGCGCCATGGCGTGCAGGGCGCCTCGGTGGCGCCTGCCTCCAGCGACGCCGATTTACCGCTGCCCTGATGGCGGATGGCTGCTGGATGGCGGCGGCGGTGGCGGGCGCGGCCTACAGGCCGGCACACCGCAGCCCGAAATACGGGATGAAGCCGTAGCAGGCGGCCGGCACCAGTCCGGCGCCGGCGGGCCGGTCAAACAGGGCCGTCGATTGCAGCCCGGTTGAGCCTTGATCGCTAAACTGGGCCGGCTGCAACGTTACGGCTTGGCGGCCGGGCAGTACCGCGCCACGTACGCCTGGTGCGCGGGCAGCGGCGCCACCGCGCGGTTGACCTCGTTACGTATGTGGTCCAGGAAACCCGCCAGTTCCTCGTCTCCCATCAGGTCGGCGCTGAGGTGGTGCGCGCGCGGCACGATACCCTGGCCCAGCATGACCTGCACCCACGAATTTTCCGCGAACAATTCGTTGAGGTAGCGGAACACGCGGCCGGAATCGCGGAACAGGTCGATGCGGTGCTGGAGCGCCGGCGGCACGTCCATGGTGCGGGCCGCCTGCCAGTAAGGCGTGTCGTCGCGGTTGGTCACCTTGTAGTGCAGGATGATGAAGTCGCGGATGGTGCGGATATCCTCGGCCGCCTGGGCGTTGAATTCGGCCACGTCGGTGGCCTCGATGCCCTGCGACGGGAACAGCTGCAGCAGGCGCACGATGCTGCGCTGGATCAGGTGGATGCTGGTCGATTCGATCGGCTCCAGAAAGCCCGTCGCCAGGCCCAGGCCGACCACGTTGCCGGCCCACACCTGACGGCGCTGGCCGGGCGTAAAACGGATCACGCGCGGTTCGGTCAGCACCTTGCCCTCGAGATTGGCCAGCAGCGCGGCGCGGGCCGTGGCGTCGTCCACGTGACGGCTGGAAAACACGATGCCGTTGCCGGTGCGGTGCTGCAGCGGGATGCGCCACTGCCAGCCCCAGTCGTGCGCAATCGCGCGTGTGTACGGTACGGCCGGGCCCACCGATTCCGTCTGCACGGCAATCGCGCTGTCGTTGAACAGCCAGTGCGACCAGTCCTCGTACTCGATGCCCATGGTCTGGCCCAGCAGCAGCGAGCGGAAGCCGGTGCAGTCGATGAACAGGTCGCCCTCGAGCCGGCGCCCGGAATCGAGCAGCAGCGCCGCCACGTCGCCGTTGGCGGGATCGCGCTCCACGCTGGCGATCTTGCCCTCGATGCGTTCGATGCCGAAGTGTTCGCTGAAGCGGCGCAGGTAGCGCGCATAGCGGGTGGCGTCCAGGTGGTAGGCGTAGTTCATGCCGCCGTCGGGCAGGTGGGCAAAGCGGCGCTCCTGCGCCGCCTTCAGCTCCAGGCAGTAGTCGCCGTAGTCGCCGGCCAGGCCGCGCTCGCGGCCCTTGTGCCAGAAGTGCTGGAAGCCGGCCGTCCAGTGGTCGGTGCCGGTGGTGCCGAACGAGTGGATGTAGTCCTCGCCGCGCGCGCGCCAGTTCTCGAAACTGATGCCCAGCTTGAACGTGGCCTGGGTGGCGGCCATGAATTCCTGCTCGTCCACCTCGATCAGGCGGTGGAACTGCACCAGGCTGGGAATGGTGGCCTCGCCCACGCCCACGGTGCCGATCTCGTCGGATTCGACCAGCGTGATGTCGAGCACCTTGCCCAGCGTGCGGGTGAGGGCGGCGGCCGCCATCCAGCCGGCCGTGCCGCCGCCGGCAATCACGACCCGGCGCACCGCGCCGCGTGGAGGATTGTTCTCCATTTTCATCCCTCCTGGCGGCCGGCCGCCTGGCGGCGGTTGCGGCGCGCGATCAGGCCGCGAAACTGCGACAGCGAGGCGATGGCCAGGTAGACGGGCGCCAGGTAGCCCGCCTGCGCCAGCCGTTCGAGCGCGGCGCCCGGCAGCGCATGGAGCCGGTCTTCGTTAATGGTGAAGTAGCCGGCCAGGCGGTGCTCGCTGCCGTCGTCGAGTTCGATGTCCATGGTGAACGGTTCGATCAGTTCCAGCGACTGCAGCGCGGCGAAAAAGCCGCGCGCCGCGCCCAGGCCGTCGTGCAGCGTGCGCAGCACGGACGTCATGTGTTCCATGTATTCGCTGGTGCCGCCGTAGGTGAGGAACAGCGCCTGGCCATCGGTGGTGGAAACGCGCGGGCTGTCGAGGTCGATGTGCATCAGCGGCTGGCCCTGGTGCTCGCCGATCAGGAAGGGAATCCGTTCCACGCTCAGCGGCAGGGCCGGCGCGTCCCAGCCGTCGGTCCCCAGGAACAGGTTTTCGCCGCGCTCGAAGCCGAACAGCGCCAGCGCGTCGAACGACGTGCCGTCCTGGTTCGGGGCGAACACGATCGGGTAGATCGCCTGCAAGCTGCGGAATTCCTCGGGGAAGGTGATGGCCGACATCATGGCGTCGCCATACGCGGCGCCGCGCGTGGTGATGATGCGCAGCTGCTTGTGTTCGGTACTGCTGAGTCTTGCGATATTACCGGCTGCAAAGCTGGACATGTCTCGTCTCTTTCTCGCGTCGTGGCGATCGTTATTGTGGTGATGCTGGGCGCAGATTCTACACATCTGTTGCCGCCCAAAAAACCGGGGGCGGGGCCCGGCGCGCAGTTTAGTAAAGCCTGCCTAAACAGCCGGTCTCCAGCAGTCGTGCACGGGGGCATTTTCGCCCCCGATGTGGGATAAAAGCAACGTAAACCGTGTGCTGTTTAGTAATAAGCATGAAACTAGTATGCCTCCATTCAATGTCTTTGACGCAGTGTTTTTTACGATGCAATACTGGTTGAAGCGCTACGGATGCGCTCGATTACTGTTGCGCGGGGTCGGAGGCACGACGCCACGGCGGCAGTACCCAATAGTGGCCCCGCTCGCATAAAGGCGCCATACATAATAAGTAGACAGGAGATAATGTGTTAACAAATCGTTACAACAAGGTAATTCCGCAGCTGCGCCCCATGGCGCTGCTCGTGGCCGGCGCGCTCGCTGCGTTCGGCGCACCATCGTTCGCGCAGGACACCGCGCCGACGCCCGCCGCCGACATGACCCAGCCCCAGGGCGATACCGCCAAGGTGGTGGTCACCGGCATCCGGGCATCGATGCAGTCGACCCTCAACCTCAAGCGCAATTCCGACGGCATCATCGACGGCATCGTGGCCGATGACATCGGCAAGTTCCCCGATACCAACCTGGCCGAAGCCGTGCAGCGTATTTCCGGCGTCTCGATCGACCGGTCCAACGGCGAAGGCTCGCGCGTGACCGTGCGCGGCGTCGGCCCCGACCTCAACATGGTGCTGCTGAACAACCGCCAGATGCCCACGTCCAACCTCGGCGACCGCGGCTCGCGGTCGTTCGACTTCGCCAACCTGGCGTCGGAAGCCGTGTCGCAGATCCAGGTGTATAAAAGCGCGCGCGCCGATACGCCGCCGGGCGGCCTGGGCGCCACCATCAACATCATGACGGGCCGGCCGCTGGACCTGGGCAACCAGACCAGCATAGGCGGCAAGATGGTGTACGACCAGTCGAATACCAACGCGCCGGGCCAGCTCAAAGGCAAGAACATCACGCCCGAAGTGTCGGCGCTGATCAGCCGTAAGTTCGGTACCGACGACATGTTCGGCGTGTCGCTGACGTCCAGCTACCAGTCGCGCAATTCCGGTTACAACCAGGCCACCATCCCGAACGGCTGGGTGGGACCGCTGCAGGCCGGCGACCATACGGGCAATGGTTCGATCGCTCCAGGTACCGCTACCAACGAACCGACGTCGGGCATTTACCTGACGCCGCAGAACCTGTCGTACAACCTGAACGCCACGCAACGCCAGCGCACCAACGGCCAGCTGACGTTCCAGTTCCGCCCCATCAAGGACTGGACCACCACGCTCGACTACACCTATGCGCAAAACAAGGTGCAGACCAAGCAGGCCGACCTGAGCGTGTGGTTCAACCACGGTCCGAACCAGAGCAGCACCTGGGTCAACGGTCCGGTCAACTCGCCGTCGAACTACGAAGAGCAATCGGTGTTGCAGGACATCTCGCTGGTCGGCCACGACTACGCCACCGTCTCGACCCTGAAGTCGCTGGGCTTTAACACCCAGTACCGCGTCAACTCCGACCTCAAGCTGTCGCTCGATGCCCATCATTCGACGTCCAAGTCCGGCTCGGACAGCCCGTTCGGCACCAACAACAACATCAACATGCCGAGCTTTGGCCGCGGCACCAACGGCGCCGACTTCACGCAGGAAATGCCGATCCTGTACATGCAGACCACGCCGGTCGGCTACGAGGTCAGCGGCTCGTTCTTCCAGGATGCCGCCATCAAGCAGGACATCGACCAGGTGCAGGCGTCCGGCAGTCTCAAGCTGATGCAGTCGTCCAACCTGAACTTCGGCGCGTCCACCACGCGGTCCAAATTCAAGTCGGCTTTCCAGAACGTGCAGCAGGATAACTGGCAGGGCACGGCGCCGGGCGGCCACCAGAACGCCGCGCTCGCTTACGACCAGAGCAATGTGTCGTTCGTCAACATGCGCGACTATTTCGACAAGCTGGGCGGCTCCGGCGATCCGCGCCTGTTCACCAACATGGGCATTTTCAACTTTGCCCCGGTGCGCGAAAACGCCATCAAGGTGCTGGGCGACGCCTCGCTGTTCACCCCGAGCCTGTCCAACCCGTCGGAAGTGCGCGACCTGAAGGAAAATTCGAGCGCGCTGTTCGCCCAGTTCAATACCGACTGGGACACGACCATGCCGATGCACACGGGCGTGGGCCTGCGCTACGAGCGCACCAAGGTCGACTCGCGGTCCACCATTGCGGTGCCGATCAAGGAAACCTGGATCACCCAGAACGAATACATCGTCGACTATGCGGCCGGCGAAGCCCAGACCGAAAAAGCCACGTACCATTACTTCCTGCCGACCGTCGACTGGGACATGGACGTCACGTCCAACCTGAAAGTGCGCGCCAGCTTCAGCACCAATATCGGCCGTCCGCGCTGGGACCAGATCCAGGGCGGCTACACCTGGGGCGGCGGCCACGCGGGCGTGGACGGCCTGCACGCCACTGCCGGCAACCCGGCGCTGCGCCCGGTCAAGTCGAAAAACCTGGACCTGTCGGCCGAGTGGTACTACACCAAGCAGAGCATGGTGTCGCTGGGCCTGTTCCACAAGGACTTGTCGGGCTATGCCGGTTCGGCCGTCGTCAACGTGCCGTCCACCACGGTCACCACCCCGATCGGCGGCGCGTACTTCAACGCAGCCGTCAACCAGGGCCGTTGCGCCGCCAGCGATTCCGTGTGCGTGCGCAGCTACATCCTGAACAACTTCAACGGCCAGCCCGGCGTGGTGCGCACGGGCGTGGACGGCAATGGCGATCCGGCCGGTTCGATCAGCGGCGTGGCGGGCGATCCGGCGCTGCCGTACCTGGTGTCGACCATCACCAACCAGGAAAAAGCCAGCCTCAAAGGCGCCGAGATCAACCTGCAGCACATGTTCGACAACGGCTTCGGCGTGCAGGCCAACTACACCTACGTGAAATCGGACCTCGCCTACGACAACAACCGCGTGGGCAACCAGTTCGCGCTGATCGGCCAGTCCAACTCGGCCAACGTGGTCGGCATTTACGAGGACAAGAACCTGTCGGTGCGGCTGGCCTACAACTGGCGTGGCGAGTTCCTCAACAACACGTCGGCCAACGGCAATCCGAACCCGGAATACGTGGAAGCGTACGGCCAGGTCGACCTCTCGGTTGGCTACAACCTGACGCCGAACCTGAGCCTGTCGCTGGAGGCGATCAACCTCACCAACGCCACCCAGCGCACCCACGGCCGTACCGACATGATGGTGCTGGCCGCCACCCAGTTCGGTCCACGCTACATGCTGGGCGCGCGCTACAAGTTCTGATCTTTCTTTAACCGCTGTCTCAGCGCGGCGACCCGGCTTGCCCGGGCGCCGCCGCGCGTCCGCACGCCTGTGCCCCATCCAGGAAGGAAAACCCATGATCCACGGATCCGCTGTCCAGTTGCTGGACGTGACCACCCACGCCATCGCCGTGTGCCGCGCGGCGCCGCCCATGCAGGCAGGCCGCCCATGAAGGCCGCCATCGCCCTGGCGCTCACCGCGCTTGCCGCCTGCACCCTGGCGCCGCTGCACGCGGCCGACTGGGGGCCGTTCAACGCCGAATTCCCTGCCGCCAGCGGCAGCCTGGTCAAAAAGCACGCCGCCGGCCTGTTCATGCGCGGCGCCGACGCCGGCATGGGCGTGGGCGGCTGGTTCAAGCCGGCGCAGGCCCTGGCCGGGCCGGTTGCCCTGGCCACCCTCGACGGCGCCGGCGGCCTGTGCCTGATCGACGGCGCGTTCGCCTGGTGCGGACCGGACGTCGAAGTGCGCACCGGTATCACGCCGCCGCCGGGCCAGTGGACCCACCTGGCCGCCAGCTACGACGGCCGCCAGCTGACGCTGTACGCCAACGGCAAGCAGGTGGCGCAACAGGCGCTCAAGCTTGCCGCCGGGACCGGCGGCTCAGCGGCCGATGCGTCGGCCAGGTCCCTGGCCGGTGCCGCCGTCGGCACCGTAACTGCCGCCGACACCGGGTTGGTCAACGCGCCCGCCGCTGGCGCCGCCAATGCACCTGCCGCTGGCGCGGCCAATGCACCTGCCGCTGGCGCGGCCAATGCACCCGCCGCTGGCGCGGCAAACGGCGCCAGCGTCGGCCCGGCGGAACCGGCGCCCGTGTTGCGCATCGGCGCGCGCGGCACGGTGCATGGCGGCGCGGCCGGGTACGCGGGGCGCGTGGCGGGACTGATGGTGTCCGGCGCGGCGTTCGACGCGCAGCAGGTCGCGCGCCTGGCCGCGCGCCAGCCCGACGAAGCGCTCACCGTGTTCGAAACGGGCAGCCCCCAGTGGCCGCTGCAAAAACGCCAGATGGCGGGGCAGCTGGTGCCGCAGGATGCGTGGACCCTGCCCACGTCGTCGGCCGCGCCTACCGCGCCCGTCGCCAGGCCGGCCTACGCCGGTCCGGCTCTGGAGCCGCGCGGCGCCGGCGAATGGGCGATCCGCGCCTGGTCGCTGCAGGCGGCCCCCATGGTCGCCGACGCCGATGCGCGCGTTGCCAGCAGCGCCTACGCGGCGGCCGGCTGGTACCCGGCCACGGTGCCGGGCACCGTGCTCACCACGCTGGTGGACCGGGGCGTCTATCCCGATCCCGCGTATGGCCTGAACAATATGGCGATACCCGAAAGCCTCAGTCGCCAGGACTGGTGGTACCGCGCGCGCTTTGCGCTGCCGGACGGGCACGCCAGGGGGCGGCACTGGTTCGTCACGTTCAAGGGCGTCAATTACGCGTCCCAGGTATGGGTCAACGGCCAGCGCATCGGCGGCACGCGCGGCGCATTCGTGCGCGGCACCTTCGACCTGGGCCCGTACCTGAAGACGCAGGGCGACAACGTCATCGCCGTCAAGGTGTCGCCGCCGCCGCATCCGGGCATCGCCCAGGAGGAATCGATGGCGGCCGGACCCGGCGAAAACGGCGGGGTGATGGTGCAGGATGGCCCGACCTTCATGGCGTCCGAAGGCTGGGACTGGATCCCGAGCGTGCGCGACCGCAATTCCGGCCTGTGGCAGGAAGTGGTGTTGCGCACCACCGGCGACGTGCGCGTGGGCGACGCCCACGTGCGCACCGCGCTCACGCGCGCCGACAACAGCGAGGCCGAACTGGCCATCGACGTGCCGGTCACCAACCTGGCCAGGGGCACGACGCGCGCGACCGTGCGCGCCACCATCCGCGACCGTGCCGGGCTGCTCAAGCCGGTCGTCGTGAGTCGAACCGTGGCGCTGGCGCCCGGCGACTCCACCGTGCGCTTCACCACCGCCGACTTTGCCGCGCTGCGCCTGAAGAATCCGCAGCTGTGGTGGCCCAACGGCTACGGCAAGCCGGCGCTGCACGACCTGGACGTGGACGTGCTGCAGGGCGCGCAGGTGTCGGACCGGGGCCACGCGGCATTCGGCATCCGCGCCGTGACGTATGAACTGTCGCTGGTGGACAGCGCAGGCAGCCTGCACCGGGTGGAGGCCGATTTCCATCAAGGCCATCGGCTGGGCATCCGCATCACCGACGCGCGCCACGAGGCGATCCGCAAGGTGGGCGACACCGACAACCAGTGGGCCACTGGCCTGCGCGCCGAAGCCGTGGGCACGCCCGCCATCCGCGAACTGGCCGACACCAGCCTCACGCCCTACCTCGTGCTCAAGGTGAACGGCGTGCGCATCGCCGCGCGCGGCGGCAACTGGGGCATGGATGACTTCATGAAGCGGGTGGACCGCGCCCGCCTGGAGCCGTACTTCCGGCTGCACCGCGACGCCAACGTCAACATCATCCGCAACTGGGTGGGCCAGAACACGGAAGAAACCTTTTTCGACCTGGCCGATGAATACGGCCTGATGGTGCTCAACGATTTCTGGGCGTCCACCCAGGACTACAACCTGGAGCCGCAGGACCTCGACCTGTTCATGGCCAACGCCCGGGATGTGGTCCAGCGCTTTCGCAACCATCCGTCCATTGTCGCCTGGCTCGGCCGCAACGAGGGCGTGCCGCAGCCGGCGCTTAACGAACGGCTGGAAAAACTGATCTACGAGCAGGACGGCACGCGCTGGTACACGGGCAGCTCGAACCGCGTCAACCTGCAAAACAGCGGTCCGTACGACTACCAGCCGCCGGAGAGCTATTTCACCACGCACGCCAAAGGTTTTTCGGTGGAAGTAGGCGTGCCGTCGTTCCCGACGCTGGAAGCGTTCCAGGCTGCCGTGCCCGCGTCCGAACGCTGGCCGCTGACGGACACCTCGGCCTACCACGACTGGCACACGGGCGGCGGCGGCAACGTCAAGCCGTTCATGGCTGCGCTGGCGCAGCGCTACGGCGCGGCCGCCTCGCTGGAAGACTTCGAGCGCAAGACCCAGCTGATGAACTACGAAGCGCACCGCGCCATCTTCGAAGGCATGAACGCGGGCCTGTGGCGCGAGAACAGCGGCCGCATGCTGTGGATGACGCAGCCGGCGTGGCCCAGCACCATGTGGCAGATCCTCAGCCACGACTACGATACCCACGCCGCCTATTACGGCACCCGGCACGCGTCCGAACCGGTGCACGTGCAGATGAATCTGCCCGACTACACGGTCAGCGTGATCAACAACCCGACCGCGCCATTGACCGATGCCACCGTGGCGTGGCAGGCGTTCGGCACCGACGGCGCGCTGCTGGGCAGCGGCGATCGGGCCGTCAGCGTGGAGGGCGTGACGGCCACGCCCGGGGTCGACGTGGGCATCGCGCGACTGCTGGCCCGGCACCGGCTGCTGATCGTCAAGGTCTGGCTGAAGGAAGCGGGCGGCAAGGTGCTGTCCGAGAACGTGTACTGGCCCAGCAGCACGCCGGAAGGCCAGCGCGGGCTCGACCAGCTGGCGCCGGCCGTGGTCGAACTGGCCGCGATCCGCCGCCGCGACGGCGCCGGGCAGGCACCTGGCAGGCCGCAAATCGGTGGACAGCAAATCGGTGGACAGCAAATCGGTGGGCAGCAGGGCGCCGAGCAGCAGGTTGATATCACGCTGCGCAATACGTCCAGGGTGCCGGTGCTGAATGCCAAGCTGACGCTCTTGAAAGACGGCGGCGAACGGGTGTTGCCCGTGTACTGGTCCGACAACTACGTGGCGCTGATGCCGGGCGAGAGCAAGACCATCAGCGCCCGCTTTGCCGACAGCGCAGTAGCGGGGGGCGCACTCACCGTCGCGCTGCGCGCCTGGAACGGCGCGCCGCAGACGGCGGCGGTCA
>JBEVMD010000123.1:0-10484 GCA_040508835.1 Duganella sp.
GGCCTCGGCAGGCGGTGGTTCGTGCATCACGCCACCGCCGGTCGGCTTACTTCGCGGTCGACTTCAGTTTTTTGGCCATGGCCAGGTGGTGCGCCACGGTTGGCTCCAGCTTGGTTGCCAGCGCCTTGACGTCGGCATCCTTGGCAGCGCCCATGTCCTTGAGCAGCGCGGCATGAACCTTGGTGTGGTCGGCAACGCCGGCTTTGGCCACGTAGGTGCTGTCGAAGCCCGCGCCCGACAGCGCCTTCAGTTCGGCCGCCATTTTTTTATGGGCGGGATCGGGTTCCGTCGGCAGCGTGACGTTCTTGGCAGTAGCAACTTTCTGGGTTTCTTCCAGACCCTTGGTGTGATCGTCAATCATCATCTGGGCGAATGCCTTGACGTCCGGGTTGCTGCTTTTTTCCACGGCCATCTTGCCCGCTTCCACTTCGGCGATATTGGCCTGGGCGATGGCCACCAGGCGCGCGGTGTCCGCCTTGTCCAGCGCGCCGCCCGCCGGCGCGGTCTGCGCCAGAGCGAGGGTGGTAAAGGACGCGGCAACTGCGAAGGCGGTCAACATTTTTGCGGGTTGTTTCATGAGATACTCCTATGGGTAAGGGCCCGAACGGCCCGGTGCATCGCCAGTGTGTTGCATATCGGCTGACCACTCTGTACGGCACGCAACGCAATGCGCCCCTGGGTGGCGCTGCGGAGTTTTCCAGCGGCAACGCCGCACTTGCGATGCCGCAAGGCCGAAGCCGTGCCGATGACTAGAATTTCGTATTGGTAACTTTCTCAATCGAAATATCTCTAGCCAGCGGGACCTGCCATGACGCCACCATCGCCCGGTTCGACGTTGCAACGCCCCCGGCGCCAGCGCGGCGCCATGGCCGTGATCGGAGCGATGATGGCGCTGGTCATACTTGGCGTGCTGGGCATGGCGCTCGACCTGAGCCGTATCATCAACCGCCGCCTGGAACTCGATACCGTCGCCAGCGCTGCCGCGCTGCTGGCGGCCAAGCAGCTCAATGGCACGCCGGCCGGCATCAACGCCGCGCTGGCCCAGGCGGCCACGGTGGTCAATGCCTTGCGCTACGATCAGCACCGCAACGCGTTCCAGTGGAACGATGACGTGCTGTCGTTCAGCGCAACCCGGCACGGCGAGTGGCTGGGCGCCGCCGCCGCCCGCACCGCAGCGGACCGCATGCTGTTCGTGCGCGCCGATACCGCCCTGCTGACGGCGCCGGCCAGCACGTTCGGCCTGGTGCTGATCGGCGCGCTGCCGGGCGTGCCGACCGCGATGGCCGTGACCGCCACGGCCGTGGCGGGGCGCAGCGGCATCGAGGTGGCGCCGCTGGCCCTGTGCGCCATGTCGTCCGATGCGGCGGCGTCGCGCGCTAATCCGGGACCGCCGGCCAGCGTGGAACTGGTCGAATACGGTTTCCGGCGCGGCGTGGCGTACGACCTCATGCAACTCAATCCCCATGGCGTGGAACCGCAGAATTTCCTCATCGATCCATTCGCGCCGCCGGGCATGGCGGGGGCGCCGGCCAATGTCTCGGAAACGGCAGTGGGGCCGTATGTATGCGCGGGCGAACTGGCGCTCACGACCATCGGCGGCGCCGCGCTCACCGTGCAGCGGCCGTTTCCGTTATCGACGCATTACAAGCGCCTCAATGCGCGCTTCAACCAGTACCTGAACGCCCAGTGCACGTATGCGACGGCGCCGCCCGACCGCAACATCAGGCAATTTACGCGCGGCGCCAACACGGCGTGGATGACGGCTACCCCCTCGCAGCAAAGCGCGCTGGCGTTCAACGAGGCGGCCCGGCGCTGGACCGTGGCCGATCCGCTGCCGGCGCCGGCCGGCACGCTGGCCGTGCAGTACGGACCGCTGTGGACGTATGCGCGCCCGGTGCCGTTCAGCGCTTCGGGCGCAAATGGGGCGAACGGCGCCGACACCCCGTTCGGCCTGGGCGACTGGGCCAGCCTGTATGCGCCGGGAACGCCGGCGGCGGTGGTGCTGAACTACCCCGCCGGCACCGCGACCCCGTATTTCGCCACCAGCGGCGTCAACTTCCAGGGGCCGCCCGCGAGCATGAAAGGCGTGGCCGAACGCCGCGTGCTGCAGGTGCCCCTGCTGGCCTGTCCGGTGCCGGCCGGCAGCACATCGGCCACCGTGCTGGGCGTCGGGAAATTTCTGCTGACGGTGGAGGCGACCGCCACCAGTCTGGTCGCGGAGTTCGGCGGCCTGGTGCCCGAGGCGGCGCTGCGGGGTCCGGTGGAGCTGTACCGATGAACGGGCGCCGCACGGCCGGCACGGTCACGGCCGAATTCAGCCTGGCGTTGCTGGCGTTCCTGACGTTTTCGCTAGGCGTGCTGGAAGTGGCGCGCGCGCTTTATGTGATCAACATGCTGCCCATGATCACCCAGCGCGCCGCCATCGCCGCGGCCAACACCAATGTGCGCGATGCGGCCGCGCTGGCCGCCGTGCGCCAGCAGGCCATGTTCCGCAACGGGCCCGGCATGCTGACCATGGGCACGCCGATTTCCGACGCCCATGTCCGCATCGACTACCTGGCGCTGGCGGGCCCCGCGGGTGCCATGATGACGCCGGTTGCCGGGTCGGCGCTGCCGAACTGCCCGGCCAACAACCGCATCGCCTGCATGAAAGACTTGTACGGCCCGGAGTGCGTCCGCCTGGTGCGGGTGCGCATCTGCGACCCGGCCGCCACCGCCACGTGCGAGCGCGTGCCTTTCCAGAGCCTGCTGTCCTTTTCCCGCCTGCCGTTCCGCCTGCCCGTCGCCGCATCCATCGTCAGCGCGGAATCGCTGGGCGCCCGGCCCGGCGACGGTCCTTGCCCATGATAAGTTAGCAAATCCGAAAAGTTCCATAAAACAACACTATATTGCCATGTGGAAAGCATTGTAATAATATGTAACAAATAAACTTACTATTTCAGGCAAGATATGCAGCTGCGCGGTACCAGGTACGCATCATTTTTCCTCGGGAGCATCCTCAGTGCGGCCCTGTCCGCCCAGACCCGACCCGATTCCGCCAACCCGGCTGTAATACCGCCGGGGGCGGTCCAGCGCGACGACGCGGGCCTGGAACTGAGACGCCAGCAGGAACGCGAACGCCAGCTGCGCCAGCAGCAGGAACGCCAGCCCGACGTCCGCCTGCAGGCCGACCCGGCGGCCGTGGCGGCCAACCGCCTGCCGACTGGCGAGTCGCCCTGTTTTCGCATCGACGACCTGGCGCTGCGCGGCGAGGGCGCCGCCTTGTTTCCCTGGGCACTCGCGGCAGCGGACCGCGACGACCTGGGCGCGCCCGACGCCGCCACCGGGCGCTGCCTCGGAACGCAGGCGATCAATGTCCTCATGGGCCGCCTGCAGAATGCCATCATCGCGCGCGGCTTCATTACCACGCGGGTGCTGGCCGAGCCGCAGGACCTCAGCCGCGGCACGCTGGCGCTGACCATTTTGCCGGGACGCCTGCGCCAGATCGGTTTTGCACCGGGCACATCCGGACGCGCCACCTGGTGGAACGCCGTGCCGGCCCGGCCCGGCGACCTGCTCAACGTGCGCGACACCGAACAGGCGCTGGAAAACTTCAAGCGGGTGCCGACGGCGGAAGCCGATATCCAGATCGTGCCGGCGGCCGGGGCCAACGCCCGCCCGGGCGAGAGCGACCTGCAGCTGCAATGGAAACAGGGCCGGGCGTTGCGGCTTTCCGCCAGCGTGGACGACAGCGGTTCGCGCGCCACCGGCCGCCTGCAGGGCAACCTGACGCTGTCCCTCGACCATGCGCTGACGCTCAACGACCTGCTGTACGTGAGCGTCAACCGCAACCTCGACGGCGACCGCCACGCAAGCGACGGCGATCCCGCCCGGCAGGGCCAGCGGGACCGCAGGGGCAGCAAGGGTGCGGTCGCGCACTATTCCGTCCCGTACGGTTACTGGCTGCTGGCCGCAACCGCCAGCGACAGCGACTATCACCAGACCGTGGCCGGCATCAACCAGGATTACAACTACAGCGGCGCCAGCCAGAATCGGGAAGTAAAACTGTCACGCCTGGTCTACCGCGATGCGTCGCGCAAGACCACGCTGTCGGTGCGCGGCTGGCAGCGCGCCTCGCAAAACTATATCGACGATACCGAGGTGGAGGTGCAGCGGCGCCGCATGGCCGGCTGGGAGCTGGGCGCGGGCCACCGCGAATTCCTCGGCGACGCCACGCTGGACGCCAATCTGCAATACCGGCGCGGCACCGGCGCCCGCCACGCCTTGCCGGCGCCGGAGGAAGCGTTTGGCGAAGGCACGTCGCGCGCGGCACTGATATCGGCTGACGCTGCGCTGTCGGCGCCGTTCAAGCTGGCCGGCCAGTCGCTGCGCTACGCGGGCGCCTGGCGCCTGCAGCGCAACCGCACGCCGCTGGTGCCGCAGGACCGGTTTGCCATCGGCGGCCGGTACACGGTGCGCGGCTACGACGGCGAGAGCAGCCTGTCCGCCGAACGCGGCTGGTTGCTGCGCAACGAAGTGGGCGCGGCGCTGGGCGCCAGCGGCCAGGAAGCATACGTCGCCTACGACCATGGCGAAGTGGGCGGCCCGTCCGCCGCCTGGCTGGTGGGCAAGCGCCTCTCCGGCGCGGCCGTGGGACTGCGCGGCCAGTGGCTGGGCGTGCAGTACGACGCCTTTGTCGGCTGGCCCGCGCGCAAACCCGAACATTTTCGCACCGCCAGCCAGACCGCCGGCTTCAGCCTGAACGCCAGTTACTGACGTTCGGGCTACCTGGCTTTTCGATTTCTCCCTTTCCCGACGACGCACCCAGGACCCACCATGAACAAGCACCTGTATCGCATCATCTTCAACCAACGCCGTGGCCAATTGATGGTGGTGGGCGAAACCGCCGCCGCGCAAGGCAAGCAGGCGGCTGGCACGGGCGGCACGGTGGGTGCAACCGATGGGCATGCTCCCGGCGTGATGACGGCCGTGGTGCGGCCGGTGGCGCTGGCCGTGTTCGGCTTGCTGGGCATGGTGCTGTTCGTCAGCGGTCCGGCCATGGGCCAGGTCGTGGCCGATCCGCGCGCGCCCGGCAGCCAGCGGCCGACCATCGTCCAGAGCGGCAACGGCGTCACGCAAGTCAATATCCAGACCCCGAGCGCGGCGGGTGTCTCGCGCAACACGTACAGCCAGTTCGACGTGCAGGCCGGCGGCGCCATCCTCAACAACAGCCGCGGCGCGGTGCAGACCCAGACCGGCGGCTGGGTGCAGGCCAATCCATGGCTGGCCGGCGGCAGCGCGCGCGTGATCCTCAACGAGGTCAACTCCGCCAACCCGAGCCAGTTGCGCGGTTACGTGGAGGTGGCCGGCCAGCGCGCCGAAGTGGTGATCGCCAACCCGGCCGGCATGGCCATCGACGGCGGCGGTTTCATCAACGCCAGCCGCGTGGTGCTGACCACGGGCACGCCGATCCTCAATGGCGGCAGCCTCGACGGTTACACGGTGCAGCGCGGCTTGGTGACCATCGCCGGCCACGGGCTCGACACCTCGCTGACCGACTACACGGCCATCCTGGCGCGCGCCGTGCAAATCAATGGCGGCCTGTGGGCCAAGGAACTGAACGTGGTCACCGGCAGCAACCGGCTCGATGCGGCCCATGCCGTTGCTGCCGCCGAGGCCGGCGCGGGCGCGGCGCCCACCTATGCGCTGGACGTGGCGCAGCTGGGTGGCATGTATGCCGGCAAGATCACGCTGATCGGCACCGAGGCGGGCTTGGGCGTGCGCAATGCCGGCACGCTGGCGGCGTCTGCCGGCAACCTGGTGCTGCAATCGAACGGCTGGTTGAGCAATAGCGGTACCGTGTACGCGGGCGGCGACAGCCGGGTCGGCGTGCAGGGCAGCATCGCCAACACCGGGCTGATCGGCGCGCAGGGCAACCTGGACGCGACGGCCGGCGCGCGCATCGACTCGGCCGCCGGCGCGGTCATCGCGGCGGGCCTCAATACCGACAATACCTTGCGCACGACCGGCAACCTGACCCTGGCGGCGGGCGATACGGTGGCCGTGCATGGCGCCGTGGCGGCCGGCGGCGACAGCAGCGTTGCGGCAGCACATCTCGATCTGGCGGGCGCCCAGCTGTCCGGCTCCAACCTGGCACTGGCGGTCACGGCCGGCGACCTCGATCTGGCCGGCGCGCAGGTGGACGCGCGCGCCGGGCTGCGGCTCGATGCGGCGCAAGCGGTGCGCAATGCGCGCGGCCAGTTGACGGCGCAGGCACTCACCGTCCACGCGCAGTCGCTGTCCAATGTGGACGGGCGCATCGTGCAACTGGGCGCGGCCGACCTGGCCATCGACCTGTCCGGCGCGCTGGATAACACGCGCGGCGTCATCGCCACCAACAGCGATGGCTTGATCCTGCACGCCGCCAGCCTGTCCAACGTGGACGGCACCATCGAGCATGCGGGCACGGGACGGTTCGACCTTGCGGCCGGGGCGCTGGACCTGCAGCGCGGCGCCATCAGTACCAACGGCGCCCTGGCGCTCACGGGTTCGAACGTCGATCATCGCGGCGCGCGCACCGTGGCCGGCCAGCTGACGGTGGATGCTGGCACGCTCGACAACCGTGACGGCAGCCTGGCGCAGACAGGCCAGGGCCGGACCACGGTGCAGGCCGGCGCCTTGCTCGACAACCGGGGCGGCGCCATCGACACCAACGGCGCTGCCGCCATCGGCGCGGCCGAGGTGCGCAACGAACAGGGACGGCTGACGGCCGGCCAGGCGCTGGCGCTCGACACGGGCGCACTGGTCAACCAGAACGGCACGCTGGCGGCGGGCGGCGCGCTGCAGGTGGCTGCGGGCCCCATCGACAACACGCGCGGGCAAATCCAGTCGGTGACAGGCGACGTGCAACTGACGGCGTCCACGCTGGACAACGCCGGCGGCAGCGTGGCGGCCGGCCGCGACGTGGGCATCACGGCGCAGGACGTTTTGAATGGCGGCAGCCTCTACGCGGCTGGCAGCCTGGCGCTGCTGGCTCGCGGCGGGTTCGACAACACCGGCGTGGTGGCGGCCAGGGGCGATACGCGCATCGATGCGGGCCGCATCGCCAGCGCGGCCGGCAGCCTGCTGGGCGCCGGCGTCAATGCGGACGGCACCTTGTCCGATCGCGGCCAGCTGCATGTCGCGGCCACGGGCGCCATGGCTGCCCATGGCCAGAACCTGGCCGGCGGCGACGCCGTGTTGCGCGCGGCCAGCATCGACGTGGCCGCCAGCCAGACGGCCGGCGCCAACATCGTGCTCGATGCGCAGGCGGGCAATGTGGTCACCGACCGGGCCCAGGTGACCACGGCCGGCACGCTCACGGTATCAGCCGGACCGTCGCAGGCGCTGTCCAATGTGGGCGGCGCACTGAGCGCGGGCCAGCTGATGCTGACCACCGGCACGCTCGACAACCGCAGCGGCGCCATCGTCCAGACTGGCAGCGGCGACACGGTGCTGCGCGCCAGCACGCTGGACAATACCGGCGGCCGGCTGGCGGTCAACAGCGGCAATCTGACCATCGGCGCCGGCTCCTTCGTCAACCAGGGTGGCAGCGTGGAACACGCGGGCGCCGGCACGCTGGCGATCACGGCCGATCAATTCAGCGGCCAGCAGGGGCGCGTGACCGGCAACGGCGTGCTGGACCTGCAAGCAGGCGCGCTGGACTTGCGCAGCGCTGCCACGACCGGGCAGCAGGTGCTGCTGCACGCCGCGACCCTCGACCATCGCGGCGGCCAGCTGCAGCAGACGGGCACCGGCCAGATGCGGGTGGATGTGGATGGGCTGCTGGACAACACTCAAGGGACAATGGCCGGCAACGGCACACTGGCCCTGCACGCGGCGGCGTTATCGAACCAGCACGGCAGCGTGACCGCCGCCGCCGGCGAGATCGCCGTTAAAGGCAGCCTCGACAACCGCGATGGCGTGCTGGCCACAGCGCAAGCGCTGCACGTCGACAGCGGCGCGCTGGACAACACGCGCGGCGTGCTGCAGGCGGGCGCCACATTGACCCTGGATGCGGCCAGCCTGCTCAATCTGCAGGGTACGGCCAGCGCCGGCAGCGACGTGGTGGCGCGGATCTCGGGCGACATCGACAACACGCGCGGCCAGTTGCAGGCGGTGGCTGGCAGCGCCACCCTCGATGTCAACGTGCTCAACAACACGGCGGGCGCCATCTTTGCCGGCGGCGATCTGCACGCCAGCACTGCCCGGGTAGACAATACCGGCAGCGTGTACGCGGACGGTGGCCTGTCGCTGCACGCCAGCGGCGCGGTGCAGAACACCGGCAGCCTGTACGCGGCCGGCGACCTGTCTCTGCATGCCGGCGACGCCGTGTACAATACCGGCATGCTGGCCGCCCTGGGCGCGGCGCGCATCGACGCGCTTGCGCTCGACAGCAGCAGCGGCAGCCTGCTGGGCGCGGGCATGCAGGCCGACGGGAAGCTGGCGGCGACCGGCGACCTCACCATCACGACCGGGCAGGCGCTGGCCGCCCATGGCCAGACGCTGGTCGCGGGTGCTGCCGCACTGACCGGCGCTTCCGTCGACCTCGGCGGCAGCTGGACGTCGGCCGGCAATCTGGCGCTGACCGCCACGCATGGCGACATCGGCATCGATCTGGCCCGCGTGTCCACCGCCGGCGCGCTGGACATCAACACCCCGGGCGCATTGCGCAATGCGGGCGGCCTGCTGTACGCGGGCCGCGACGCGCGCATCGCCGTGGGCGGGATGCTGACCAATACCGGATCGCTGGCAGCGGCCGGCAACAACACCATCACGGCCGGCACCGTGACCAGCAGCGGCTTGCTCGGCGCCGGGATGCGTTCGGATGGCACGCTCGCAGCGGCCGGTGACTTGCGGATCGCGGCGTCAGGCGTGCTGCAAGCCGGCGGCCAGACGCTCGCTGCCGGCAGCGCATGGCTGGCGGGCGCGCACATCGACCTGGCGCGCGGCCAGGTGGGCGCCGATCGGCTGGACATCACCGCGCGCAGCGGCGATGTGCTGACCAATGGCGCAGTCGTCAGCGCCCGCCATCTCCTGGCAATCACCGCCAACGCGCGCAACGGCCAGCAACTGGTCAACACCAATGGCCGGCTCGAGGCGGGCCAGTTGCAGCTGGACGTCGGTAACTTCGTCAACACGCAGGGGACCGTCGTGCAGGCCGGCATCGGCCAAACGGTGATCACGACCGCACTGCTCGATAACACTGGCGGCAAGATCGAGGGCAACGGCGATGCACTGGTGCACGCGCAGCAGGTACTCAATGATGCCGGACGGCTGGCGGCCGGCGGCGATGTCACGCTGGTGGCCGGCGGTTTCGATAACGGTAAAGGTAATCTGTCCGCCGGCCGGCACCTGGCCGTGACGGCGGACACGGTCGGCAATGCCGGCAGCGTGTACGCCGGCGGCAATCTGGCCTTGTCCGCCAGCGGCGCCGTCACCAATACCGGCGTCCTGGCCGCGCAGGGCGACGCCACGCTGCAGGCTCAGCACTTCAAAGGCAGCGCCACCAGCCTGGCGGGCGCCGGCATCCTGGCTGACGGCAGCCTGGGCGCGGCCGGTAATCTGACCATCGACACCACGGACGTGCTGCAAGCGGGCGGGCAGACGCTGGCGGCGGGCGCCCTGGCCCTGGCCGGTGCAGCCGTGGATGTGTCTGGCGGCCAGGTGGCTGCCGACCGGATCGTGCTCACGGCGCGCAGCGCCGATGTGACGACAACCAAGGCGCTGGTTTCCGCGCGCACCCTGCTGGCCATCACTGCCAGTGCCGGCAACGGCCAGCGGCTAATCAATACCGGCGGCCAGTTGCAGGCGGGACAGCTGCAACTGACGGTGGCCAACCTCGATAACCGTGCGGGCGAGATCGTGCAGACCGGGACCGGCGACACGGCCATCGCGACCGGCGTGCTCGATAACACGGCGGGACGGATCGCCGTCAACAGCGCCAACCTGGCGCTCACGGCCAACACGCTCACTAACATCGATGGCAAGCTGGAACACGCCGGCAGCGGCGCCTTCACCATCGATGCCGGGCAGCTCAGCGACCAGCGCGGGCGCATCACCGCCAATAATGCGCTGGCGATCCAGACGGGCGCCTGGGACCACCGCGACGCCGTCACTGTTGCCTCCCAGGTCGCCATTGCCGCTGCCAGCCTCGACAACCACGGCGGCAGCGTGGCCCAGACCGGGGCCGGGCGCATGACGGTGGACGTGACCGGCGTGCTGGACAATACGGGCGGCAAGATCGAGGGCAACGGCGATGCGCTGGTGACCGCCGACCAGCTGCGCAACAACAGCGGGCGCATCGTGGCGGTGCACGACACCGAGGTGCGCGCACACGCCATCGCCAACGTGGAAGGCACCATCGGCGGCGGCAACCACCTGGACATCATTGGCGCGACCATCGACAACACGCGCGGCCAGTTGCAGGCGGTCGCCGGTCACGCCACCCTCACCGTGGACCGCCT
>JBEVMD010000145.1:0-6728 GCA_040508835.1 Duganella sp.
CTTACGAATTTTGGTGCGGCTGGCAGGAATCGAACCCACGACCCCTTGGTTCGTAGCCAAGTACTCTATCCAGCTGAGCTACAGCCGCGAAAAACAAGATTATAGCAGGGCCGTATCAATTTCCCAAGCGCTATCGGCAAAAAAATCGCCCGCCGATCGCGGTGTCATTATTATTGCAATATGTACGCATTGGGCGGCGCCTGGGCTGCCAGGCGGTTTGGCTACGTCCGTCGCATTCGTGCACGCAGAACGTCGATGCCAGTGGGTTTGATCCAGGCTGGCGGTTGCCGTGAAAACCGCGCGTCCATAGCAAAAGGGCCCGATGATCGCGCATCAGGCCCTTCCACTTACGAATTTTGGTGCGGCTGGCAGGAATCGAACCCACGACCCCTTGGTTCGTAGCCAAGTACTCTATCCAGCTGAGCTACAGCCGCGTAAAACAAGATTGTAACAGCGTTTTCTTGTCTGGTAAAACATCTGCAATGGTGGTGCGGCTGGCAGGAATCGAACCCACGACCCCTTGGTTCGTAGCCAAGTACTCTATCCAGCTGAGCTACAGCCGCTCGCATTGCTTACTACTTTACTGCTTTACTTTACTTCTTTACTAACCAACTACTGCTTGGGCAACATTGTAACGCATAAACTTTATTCTGCAAAGCCCGACTTTTTTATCGGTTTAGTTCGCCAGGCGTACGACGCGCCGAACAAACTGCCTTGCAAAACCACCGCTTATACTGTGCTGCACCGCTTTCAACCGGCATGCCGCTCGAAAGAAGCAGCATTATAGGGAGACTCCCGGCGCTTGTCCACCCCTGCGGCCGCATCGGTTCTACACGCCGAATTCGGCCGCGGCTTTCGCTGTCCACAATGCCTCGTTGTAGGAAGGATACGGCTGGCCATAACAATCGACCTCGCCGTGTTCGCCGATGAACTTGATCCACCAGCCCTCGCCATCCTGGACGATGCCAATGTCGCCAGGACGACACACTTCCAGCAATTGCTCGCCCTGCTCCAGCATCACGATATTGACGCCCCTGTGCCGCACCTTGGTCACCATGATTCCTCCGTTATCACTCTGGCGGCAGCGCCGCCCTGGCTGTGCAGACTACCACGCACGCTGTTTGGAATGCACTGCAACATGGACAAAACATTACACCATTCATGGCGCTTATCTCGATCATCATCAATAAAAATTTGCATTCGTTTGCGCGTTGCAGCATTATTGAGCTGTCTCCTCTATTCTCCTCCAAGGAAATAGATTTAGCCCGCTCCCGTAGCGGGCTTTTTTTTTACCGTGTACGATGCGTTCATCTTGTGAACAGGTCAATGCGTATGCCCCACCCCGATTCGATCGCCGCTCCCGCCCCGGACTGGTCCCGTACCGCCCTCGGCGATTCCGCCTCATGGCCCCCCGGCCTGCGGCTCACGGTCGATATTGTGCTCAATTCCCCGCTGCCGATGGTACTGCTGTGGGGACCGCAACAAATTTCCGTCTACAACGACGCTTATGCCGAACTGATCGGCTTGCCCAGCCTGCGCGCGCCGGGCGGCACCGTGCCGCCGCTGCAACCGTCCGTCTGGAGCTGGAGCCCCGACGTGCTCGAGCACGCGCGCCAGGGGCACAGCGCCAGCTACCGCGGGCGCAGCATCGATGTCTGGCGCGACAGCGCGTTCACCAAAAAACCGCTCGACCTGTATTACACGCCGGTCCGCGACGGCGACCAGGTGGCGGGCGTGCTGTGCGCGCTCTCCCCGGCCCAGGCCGTACCCAGCGCACCCGGCGAGCGCGCGCTGCGCCTGCTGGTCGTGGAAGACAACGCCGACGCCCGCTACCTGGTGTGCGAAACCCTGCGCGCCCTCGGCCACGAGGTGGAGTCGGCCGCGTCGGCGGAAGAAGCGCTGCCGCAATTGACGGACGCGTCGTTCGATGTGCTGTTCACCGACGTCAGCCTGCCGGGAATGTCCGGTGTCGAACTGGCCCGCCAGGCACGCCAGCTCAAGCCGGAGCTGGAATTGCTGTTCGCCTCGGGCTATGGCGACGAGCTGACCCGTCACCTGGAATTTCCCGCCCGCTCGTTGCAAAAACCCTATGATATCGACTTGCTGCAAACCGCCTTGCAACAAATCTCGCACAGCCTGCAGGCAAAGGCGGCGTAAGCGCGCGCACCCCGGTCAACCGTGCGGAGCAGGCGCCGGTGAACAGGCTAAAATGGTCAAACCGTTAACCCTCCAAAGTTAGCCTCGTGTTTCTCGTCCGCCTGACGGCGGCCAAGGCATCGCGGAGCCTGCAACCCCACATGATTTCACCCAACGAGCCCACCGATGCCGCTCCCGTTTCCTCGACGGACGACGCTGCGCTCACAGATCAACAGCGAGCGCACGAGGAATTGCTGACCGCGCGCGAATCGCTGCGCCAGAGCGAGCGCGAACTGCGCGCGCTGGCCGACTCCATGCCGCAACTGGCATGGATCGCCGAGCAGGACGGCGCCATGATCTGGTACAACCGCCGCTGGTACGATTACACCGGCGTCACGCCCCAGCAGATGGCGGGCGAAGGCTGGCGCCACGTGTATGCGCCCGACTGCGTGGGCGCGATCGAACAGTTGTGGGAACAATGCCGCCTGACCGGCGAGCCATTCGAACTGGAAATCCCGATCCGCGGCGCCAACGGCGAATTCCGCTGGTTCCTGGTGCGCGCCAATGCCGTGCGCAACAGCAGCGGCCAGCTGGTGCGCTGGTTCGGCACCAGCACCGATGTCGACCAGGTCAAGCGCGCCCAGGAAGCGTTGCGCGACGAAACCGCCGCGCTGGAACTGGTCAACCGCACCGGCACCGCGCTGGCCTCGCGGCGCGATCTCCATCCCCTGCTGCAGGAACTGACCGACGCCGCCACCAGCATCAGCGGCGCCCGCTACGGCGCTTTTTTCTACGAAGGCGTGGATGACGACGGCGAGACGGTCATGCGCCACACGCTGTCCGACAGCGCCCGCGCCAGCTTTGCCGATTTCTGCGCATCGCGCGCCGCCGCCCTGCTGGGCAGCGGCCGCCACAACAACGGTCCCGTGCGCAGTGTCGACTTGCCCGTCGAGGCGGACGATCCGCACGCCGGCCCCAATCCCGGCCTGCCGCCGGGCCGGCCGCTGGTGCGCAGCTACCTGGCGGTGCCGGTAGCGCTCAGTTCGGGGACGGTGATCGGCTGCCTGTTCTTCGGCCATCCCGAACCCGGCATGTTCACCGAGCGTACCGAACGCATCATCGTCGGCATTGCCGCCCAGGCCGCGATTGCGATCGACAATGCCCGTTTGTACGAAGCGTCGCAGCAGGCGGCGGAAGAGCGCAAGCTGCTGCTCGACAGCGAACGCGAGGCCCGCGCCGAGGCCGAACGCAACAGTCAAATGAAGGACGAGTTCCTGGCCACCCTGTCGCACGAGCTGCGCACGCCGCTCACGGCCATCCTGGGCTGGTCGCAAGTCCTGCGGCGCGGCGTGCGCGACGAGGCCGACCTGCACCGCGGCCTGCAAACCATCGAACGCAACGCGCGCGCCCAGGCGCAACTGATCGAGGATTTGCTCGACATGAGCAGCATCGCCTCGGGCAAGGTGCGGCTCGAACTGCTGCCACTGTCGCCGACAGCGATTGCCGCAGCAGCCATCGACACCGTGCGCCCGGCCGCCGAAGCCAAGCAGATCGAAATCCGCACCCAGTTCGCCGAGAATGCCGGCATGGTGTCGGGCGACGCCAGCCGGTTGCAGCAAATCATCTGGAACCTGCTGACCAATGCCATCAAATTTACGCCGCGCGATGGCGTGGTGACGGTCAGCGTGGAGCGCGAGGGCGATCAGGTCGCCATTGCCGTGGGCGACACGGGCGTGGGCATTGCCCCCGATTTCATCGGCCACGTGTTCGAACGCTTCCGCCAGGCCGATGCCACCACCACCCGCAAGCATGGCGGCCTGGGCCTGGGGCTGGCAATCGCCAAGCACCTGGTCGAGCAGCATGGCGGCACCATCGGCGCCAGCAGCGACGGCGCCGACTGCGGCGCATGCTTTACGGTGCGCCTGCCGCGCCGCGCGGGCAAGAACGATGCGCCGCCCTCGGCCCATTGTGCTGCGCCGCATGATCTGGCCGGCGTACAGGTCCTGGTGGTCGATGACGACCAGGACGCGCGCGAACTGATACGGCGCATCCTGCACGATTGCCATGCGGAAGTCTTGCTTGCCGCCACCGCGCCTGAGGCGTTGAGCCTGCTTGAACAGGCGCGCCCGACCCTGCTGATCAGCGACCTCGGCATGCCGGACATCGACGGCTACGGCCTGCTGCAGCGGATCCGGGCGCTGGGTCCGGAACGGGGCGGCAACGTGCCCGCCATCGCCCTCACCGCGTTTGCACGCGTGGAAGACCGCATGAAAGCGTTATCAAGTGGTTTTTTGGCACATATTTCCAAACCGGTCGAGCCAGCCGAGCTGATCGAAAAAGTTGCCGCCCTGTGTGCCGAACTCGGGAAAAACAACGGGTCCAGCCCCGCAACGTGATGCCATGTAATAAACACACGTAAATAATATTGCCATACGGCATTTTTCTAACTCCTACTTTTAGACGCGGCAATGTCCTACAAGCAATCCAGAAGATGCTTGTTACACTAGGAAATTCAGGAAAAGCAGGTACAATAATTTCCATAAGGAAATAAACTGCAGATGTGTGCGTCGCAGCACGGTGCTTTGCGATATTATCTATTTATTATGCGTATTGACGCGGCCGTGACCCCGCCGCTTATATGAGACAAACTGAGACAACTATGCCGAGCCGAGACGATATTCTGCACGCCAAGATCCTGGTGGTGGATGACAGTGCCGACAATGTCGAACTAATGTTGGAAATCCTGCGTGAAGCCGGTTACACCGACGTTTCTTCGACCATGCTGCCAGAGCAGGTATGCCCTATGCATCGCCAGCACTGTTACGACCTGATCCTGCTCGATTTGCAGATGCCAGGCTTGAATGGCTTCCAGGTCATGAAAGGCCTGAAGGAAATCGAGCAAGGCGGCTACCTGCCCGTGCTGGCGCTGACCGCGCAGCCGAGCTTTAAAATTGCAGCGCTCGAAGCTGGCGCGCGCGACTTCATCAGCAAGCCGTTCGATCTGCTCGAAGTGCATAAACGCATCCACAATATGCTGGAAGTGCGTCTGCTCTACAAGGAACTGGCGCAGTACAGCAAGCAGCAGCAGGAACTGGCGCTGCACGACCCCCTCACCGGCTTGCCCAACCGCCGCCTGCTCGAGGACCGCATTGCCACCGTGCTGCAACACGCCACCCGCCAGCAGAACAAGGCGGCCGTGATGTACCTCGACCTGGACGGCTTCAAGCCGATCAACGACACCTATGGCCACGCGGCGGGCGACGAGATCCTGAAACTGGTGGCGCAGCGGCTGGTCAGCTGCGCGCGCAAGGAAGACACCGTGGCGCGGGTGGGCGGCGACGAATTTGTCATTGTGATGGGCAATATTTCCCATGTCAGCGACACGCAGGAGCCCGCCAACAAGCTGATCGAATCGGTATCGCAGCCGTACATCGTCAACGGCCATACCTTGCAGCTGTCGACCAGTATCGGCATCGGGATTTTCCCGGACGACGCCGATGCCGTGGCGGCCGTGATTGCCGTGGCCGATGCGGCGCTGTACGAAGCCAAGCGCTCGGGCAAGAACCGCAGCTGCACGGCGCAATCGTTGAACACCCAGACAGCGCGGCCGCAGACGATGGCGTCCACGACGGCGTGATTAAAATTAGTAAAAACCAGGCGCCCTGCGGGGCGTTTTTTTATGGTGGGGCGCGATGACGTCTTCCATCTGCGACGAAGCCCCATAAAAACAACCAGAAAAACCAGAAAAACCGTCATTCCCGCGTCAGAGGGAATGACGGTTCAACCGCAAGCGGCTAACCTGCGCTACCTTACGCTGCAGCTTTTTCCTTGCGACCAGTCTTGGCGCCGCCCGTGACTTTGCCGGCGTGCTGGTGGTCGTCCTTGGCGTTTACCATTTCGGGTGGGACTTCGATGCGGGTGATGCCGGCATCGACCGAAATCGGATCGCTGGCCGGGAAGGTCATTTCCAGGCCGTCGTCCAGCAGGGTTTCCTGCGCATGCTCTTGCGGCGTGGCCTGCTCCAGGTCGGCCAGCGTGGCAATCGCGGTGGCCCACTTGACGAATTGCAGGTTGGCCAGATCGCGCACGGTGTGCACGTCGAACGCGGTGGCCAGTGCCTTGGCGTCCTTGGCGCTGATGCCGCGCAGCGCGCTCACGGGCGCATTGGCCAGGGCGCGGAAGTTATGGCCTACAAATTCTTTGTCCACGACAGTATCGATATTCATGATGTGTTCCTTGGGTTGGTGGATACGCTTTCACTGTGACAGAGCCGCCACAACAGGTCTGTGCGCAATCAAACACTGACGCAGTGCGCGCCGGTTGTCCCGTCCGATTGACTATCGGTCTTTTGACATTCATATAAGCAATTGTTATGATCGTCCGGTCCTTCCGGGATGTGTCTGTGCCCGGGAGATTCGCAGTTTTAGCACCGCGCAGAGACACCGTGCCCACACTAGACAAACCTAAAATCCTGGTCGTCAATGATGACGCCAACAGCTTGTTCGCGTTGAACAGTTTGCTGGGCCAGTGGTCCGAGCAGGAATCCTACGAAGTGCTGGCCGCCCGTTACGGCCAGGAGGCGCTCCGCCAGC
>JBEVMD010000191.1:0-4246 GCA_040508835.1 Duganella sp.
ATACTGCGGGCCTCAGACGGCCCCGGCGTTGTTCTGGATGAGTGCGGCTCAGCGAACTGAGGCGCATCGGCAGCCGGACTGTGCCGATGCAGCGCGGGAGGGTCGGCGGATGATGCCGCACGTAAAAGATTCAGACAGGAAGTTAAAACACCAGTTTCCTTTTCGCAGCATTGGGCAAACTCAAGCGTGCGTCATCCTTTCGGCGCAAGTCGCTCCAAGCTGGCGCTGCGACAAACCCGCTTGGTGGTCGGCGCCCTACTTTGTCGTTAGACCTGCCGCGACGAGGAGACACCGCATGAACACCAGCCACACCGACAGCCCGCCCGGCACTTCGCGCCTGCTGCGCATCCGCGAGGTGCTGCAACTGTGCGGGCTGTCGCGCGCCACCTTGTACCGCGAGATCAAGCTGCACGCCTTCCCTGCCCCGATCAAGCTGTCGGCGCGGTCGGTGGGCTGGTTGCAGGAAGATGTGGCGCAGTGGCTGGAGGCGCGCATCGCCCAGCGCGGACCGGCGTATGACGCTGCGCCACGCCAAAGGCCAGGCGCGGCGAAGGAGATGGCGGTTACTGCGGACCGGGACCGGGACCGGAGCCGGGAGCCGCAACGGCGCGAAGCGGAATGACGTCCGCGCCAGTACGCAGCTTGTCCAGGTAATCGGCCCAGCGCTGCATCATGGCGGCGCGTGCCGGCAGGTGCGCGGTGCGGTTGTAGGCGCGGCCATTCGGGTCGATCACGCGGTGCGCCAGCTGGTGCTCGATCAGGTCCACGCGCTCGCCCAATACTTCGTCCATGATCGTGCGCGCCGTGGCGCGGAAGCCGTGCGCCGTCATCACCTCCTTGGCAAAGCCCATGCCGCGCAAGGCCGCGTTGATGGTGTTCTCGCTCATGCAGGCCTGCTCGGTGCGCAGGCTGGGGAAGACGTACTTGCCGTGGCCCGTGATGCGGCGCAGCTGGCGCAGGATGTCGAGCGCCTGCGTGGACAGCGGCACCATGTGCTCCATGCGCATTTTCATCTTGGCGGCCGGGATGCGCCACGCGGCGCCATCGAGATCGAATTCGCGCCATTCTGCGGCGCGCAATTCGCCCGGACGTACAAACACCAGCGGCGTCAGTTTTAACGCCGACACGGGCACGATATGGCCGTTGTAGGCGTATATGGCGCGCAGCAGCACCGCCAGTTCTTTCGGCCCGGTGATGGCGGCGAAATTGGTGCGCGGGACGGCGATCAGCGCGCCCTTCAAATCGGGCGTCACGTCGCGCTCGGACCAGCCGATCGCCACGCCGTGGCGCAGCACCTGGCCGCACAGCTGCTTGATGCGGTGGGCCGAATCGACGGCGCCGCGCGCCTCCACGCGCTGCACCACGCCCAGCACATCGCGCGGCTTGATGCTTGATACGGGCAGGCTGCCGATGTAGGGAAAAACGTCGTGCTCCAGCCATGCCAGCACCTTCTCCTGGGTGGCGGTGCTGCGGCTGGCGTCCATCTGCGCCAGCCACAGGAGCGCCAGCGCGCGAAAGGTGTTTTGCGCGTCCTGGCGGCGCTGCTGCTCGTACGGATCGATAATCGGCGCCCGCGGATCGACACCGGCGCGCAGCAGCTTGCGGGCGTCGGCGCACAATTCGCGCGCCTCGGCCAGCGACACTTCCGGGTAGATGCCGAGGGCCAGCGTCTTGTGCCGGCCGTCGAAGCGGTAGTTCATCCGCCAGTACTTGTTGGACTCCTTGACCAGCAGGTACAGCGCGCGGCCGTCGCTGTATTTGTCGCCACTGGGCTTGCCGGAATGCTTAAGTTTCCGGATAAAAAGGTCGGTGAGTGTCATGGTGCTCAATCCCATTCCGGGTGCGGCGCCGATTGAGGGACCAAATTTTTCGTGAGGGACAAGCGCCAATTTGTCCCTCACGGGTCCTGGATTTCATGCTACACCCCGGTAAATCACGAGACAACAAAAAACCCGCGCTCCCTATGAGAGAGGCGGGTTTCGAGACTTCTTGACACTTTTTACTGCTGAGTTCTGGTGCCGCTTGCCGGAATCGAACTGGCGACCTTTTCATTACGAATGAACTGCTCTACCAACTGAGCTAAAGCGGCGACGACCCGCATTCTAACAAAGAACCTTCGCACCAGCTAGCCCCAAACCAAGAAATTTTGAGCCGGATGCGAAAATAGTCTGCGGAAGGCGGATTTGAGCCGGTTAGCCTGCGTGGTAGCCGGTCACGATCTCGACTTCCTCGCGCGAGCCGAGGAACACCGGCACGCGCTGGTGCAGCTTGGTCGGCTGGATGTCGAGGATGCGCTGCTGGCCGTCGGTGGCCACGCCGCCGGCCTGTTCGACGATGAAGGCCATCGGGTTCGCTTCGTACATCAGGCGCAGCTTGCCGGGCATCGAGGTGTCGCGGGTGTCGGCCGGGTACATGAAGATGCCGCCGCGGTTCAGGATGCGGTGCACGTCGGCCACCATCGAGGCGACCCAGCGCATGTTGAAGTTCGATGCGCGCGGACCGGTTTCGCCGGCCAGCAGTTCATTGACGTAGCGCTGCACCGGCGGATGCCAGTGGCGCGCGTTCGACGCGTTGATCGAGAATTCGCGGGTCTTGGTCGGGATCTGCATGTCGCGCTGGGTCAGTACCCACGAACCCATTTCGCGGTCCAGGGTGAAGCAGTTGACGCCATTGCCGGTGGTGAGCACCAGCATGGTCTGCGGGCCGTACACGGCGTAGCCGGCGGCGACCTGGCGCGTGCCTGGCTGCAGGAAGTCCTGCTCGCTCGGCTCGCTCATGCCTTCCGGCGCTTTCAGTACCGAGAAGATGGTGCCGATCGAGACGTTGACGTCGATGTTGGACGAGCCGTCCAGCGGATCAAAAGTCAGCAGGTATTCGCCCTTGGGATAGCGGTTCGGAATCGGGTGGATGGTTTCCATTTCTTCCGACGCCATCGCGGCCAGGTGGCCGCCCCATTCGTTCGCTTCGAGCAGGATCTCGTTGGAGATGATGTCGAGTTTTTTCTGGACTTCGCCTTGCACGTTTTCGGTGGTGGCGGTGCCCAGCACTTCACCCAGCGCGCCCTTGCCTACCGCGTGGCTGATGGTTTTGCAGGCGCGGGCCACCACTTCGATCAGCAGGCGCAGTTCGGCGGGGATGGAGTTGTTCTGGCGTTGTTCTTCGACCAGGTATTGGGTGAGGCTGATGCGTTTCATGGGAGGCCTTTTTGGTGATGTACGAGTTAGTGGTTACGTGCGCAAATTGGACCGTCCCGCCTGCGCGGGAATGACGACTCTGCGGCTACGGCTTTTTATTTAATTGGCGAGCGCTTTGCTGATCACTTCCAGCACGTCGTTCGACAGCTTGGCCTGGGCGGCGACTTGTTCCAGCGCGGCCTTCATCTTCGCTTGCAGCGCCGGGGCGTATCGGCGCCAGCGGTCCATGCTGCGGGCGAAGCGGGCGGCCACCTGCGGGTTGATCGCATCGAGCTTGATCACGTGTTCGGCCCAGAAGGCATAGGCGCTGCCGTCGGCCGCGTGGAATTGCGATGGGTTGGCGTTGCTGAAGTTGAACAGCAGGCTGCGCGCGCGGTTCGGATTTTTCAGCGTGAAGGCCGGATGCGCCATCAGTGCGCGCACGCCGTCCACGCTGGTGGTGGGGGCGGATGCCTGCATGGCGAACCATTTGTCGATCACCAGCGCTTCGGTTTTGAAGTCGTCGTAGAAGCGCTGCAGGTAGGCGCTGGCGTCCGCGCCACTGTGGATCAGCGCCACCAGCGCGGCAAAGCGGTCGGTCATGTTGCCGGCCTGTTCGCACTGGTGCTGCGCCAGCGACAGCGTGACGGCGTCCGGCGCCACCAGCAGGTACGACAGGCACAGGTTTTTCAGCGCCCGCTTGCCGGCCGACAGCGCGTCCGGGCTGTATTCGCCCGGGGTCTGGTTGGCGTGGTATTGCGCCAGCAGTTCCTGGCGCAGCGCCGCGCCCATGGTGCGGCGCATGAACTGGCGCGCGGTGTGGATCGCCTGCGGATCCACCACGTCCATGTGTTCGGCGATGATGCCTTCCGACGGCAGGATCAGCGCCAGTTCGCGGAAGGCCGGATCGAGCGTCTCGTCGGCCAGCAGCGCGCGCTGGGCGTTGAGGAAGGTGTCGTCCAGCTTGAGCGGCTTGTCGTGCTTCGACGCCACCTGCGCGGTGAGCTTGAGCAGGCGCGCCATGGCCAGGCACTGGCCCGCTTCCCAGCGGTTCACCGGGTCGCTGTCGTAGC
>JBEVMD010000583.1:0-6986 GCA_040508835.1 Duganella sp.
CGACTACCCGCGCCTAGGCGGGCAGTCGCCGCCTACCGGGCGATGTCGGGCGTGGCCACCCTGACGTCGCCGCACTGGGCGCGGTGCAGCAGCGCATGGTCGATCAGCACCAGCGCCAGCATGGCCTCGGCAATCGGCGTGGCGCGGATGCCCACGCACGGATCGTGGCGGCCGAACGTCTCCACCAGCACCGGGTTGCCTTCCTTGTCGATCGAATGGCGCGCCGTGCGGATCGAGGACGTCGGTTTGATGGCAATCGACACCGTAATGTCCTGCCCGGTGGAGATGCCGCCCAACATGCCGCCCGCGTTATTGCCGACAAAGCCCTGCGGCGTCAGCTCGTCGCCATGCTCGGTGCCCTTTTGCGCCACCGATTTGAACCCGGCGCCGATCTCCACGCCCTTGACGGCGTTAATCCCCATCATGGCGTACGCGATGTCGGCGTCGAGCTTGTCGTAGATGGGCTGCCCCAGGCCCACAGGCACGTTCTGCGCCACCACGTCGATGCGCGCGCCAATCGAATCGCCCGCCTTGCGCAGGTCGTCCATGGCCGCTTCCATGCGCGCGATCAGGTCGGCGTCGCCGCTGGCGGCAAAGAACGGATTATCGTGCACGTGGGTCCAGTCCTGGAACGGTACCGGAATGTCGCCCAGCTGGCTCATGCAGCCCTTGAACACGGTGCCGTACTGCTGCAGCAGCCATTTCTTGGCGACCGCCGCGGCGCCGACGATGGGCGCGGTCAGGCGCGCCGACGACCGGCCGCCGCCGCGCGGATCGCGCACGCCGTACTTGTGCCAGTACGTGTAGTCGGCGTGGCCTGGCCGGAAACTCTCGGCGATGTTGCCGTAATCCTTGCTGCGCTGGTCTTCGTTACGGATCAGCAGCGCAATCGGCGTGCCGGTGGTCACGCCCTGGTACACGCCCGACAAGATTTCCACAGTATCCGACTCCTGGCGCTGCGTCACGTGGCGCGACGTGCCGGGCTTGCGGCGATCGAGTTCCGGCTGGATGTCCGCCTCGGACAAGGCCAGCCCCGGCGGGCAGCCATCGATCACGCAACCGATCGCGGGACCGTGCGACTCCCCGAAGGTCGTTACAGAAAACAATTTGCCAAATGTATTACCGGACATAGGAAGAGAATCTTTGGAAATAATGGGAAAGTTCCACATTCTACCAGTTCTATTAGTGCAAGGTTCCACTGGACCGGCGCACCGCCAGGGCCCTGATCGCATCAAAAGATCATTCTTTGTTGCAATAGAGTCGCATGCACCACGCTGCCGCAGGGGCGCACCGGCGATCGCAAGGGAAAGTCGAGTTCTTTTTAACAATTGCCTATATACTTTACCTGAGAGAACACCGAGCAATTCTGGAGAAGCGACACATGCCCCAACCGATCACCCCTCCTGGCCCGTCAGCGGCCAAGGATGATCAAGACGACCTGGTATTCCTGGAAGAGCATCCGGCCGAGCCGGCGGCGACCGGCGCCCGCAGCGTTTGGCGGGTGATGATCATCGACGACGACGAAGACGTCCACTCGACCACGACCTTCGCGCTCGGCAACCTCGACATGCAAGGCCGGCCGCTGGAATTCGTCCACGCCTATTCCGCCAGCCAGGCGCGCGACCTGCTGCGCAACGAGCCGGACATCGCCGTGATCCTGCTCGACGTCGTGATGGAACAGGACGATGCCGGATTGCACCTGGTGCGCTACATCCGCGAAACGCTGGGCCTGGCCGACGTGCGCATCATCCTGCGCACCGGCCAGCCCGGCTACGCGCCCGAAATCGACGCCATCCGCGATTTCGACATCAACGACTACAAGACCAAGTCCGAACTCACGCGCATCAAGCTGTATACGACGGTGACGTCGGCCATCCGCTCATACGAGCAGATCCGCAAAATCGACGACAGCCGCCGTGGCCTGAACCAGATCGTCCACGCCAGCACCGAGCTGATGGCGCTGCACGGCGTGCAGAATTTCGCCTCCGGCGTGCTGGCCCAGATCGGCGACCTGCTGGGCGTGCCCGCCAGCGGGGTGCTGTGCGTCAAGGACTGCCCAGCCGGCGGCTGCCACGAGCTGATGGTGATGGCCGCGTGCGGCCGCTACCGCCACCTCGACCGTGGCGCACTCGCCCGGCCCGGCGACACCCTGCCGCCGCTCGACGACGACCGCGTCCGCGCGGCAATGGAGCAAGCGCTGGCCGGGCGCCAGAACGTGTACGGCGCCGATTTCATCACGCTTTACTTCGGCGGCAAGTCCAGCCGCGATTTTGTCGCCTTCATCGACGTCGAGCATCCGCCCACCGACATCAACGAACGCCTGCTCGACGTCTTTTGCGGCAATGTCGCCGTGGGCCTGGACAACGTGGAGCTGGTGTCGCACCTGCATAACGCGGCCTTCTTCGACCAGCTGTGCAAGCTGCCCAACCGCACCCGCCTGATCGAACTGCTGGAAGAACGGCTGGGCACAACGCCCGGCGCCGCGCCCGACGCGGTGGCCGCCAATGCGACCCTGGCGCTGGTGGACCTCGACCACTTTGCCGAAACCAACGACGCGCTGGGCCACCAGTTCGGCGACCTGCTGCTGGTGTCGGTGGCCAACCGGCTGCAGGCGGAACTGGGCCGGCACGTGGCGGTGGCGCGCATCGGCGGCGACATCTTCGCCCTGCTGGGCGACCCGGAGCAGGTCAATCCGGCCACCGTGCTGGCCCAGTTCCAGCGCCCGTTCAGCATCGACGGCCAGGACGTGCAGCTGTCGGCCACGCTGGGCCTGGTGCGCCTCGACGAGCACGAAGGCAGCGGCGGCGATGCGCTCAAGGACGCCGACATTGCGCTCAAGCGCGCCAAGTCGCAGCAGCGCGCGGGCCACTTTTATTTTTCACGCTCGATGGGCGTGGAAATCCGCGAGCGCGTGCGCATGATGCACGCGCTGCGCACGGCGTTCGGGCGCCAGGAACTGTTCGTGATGTACCAGCCGCAGATCGACCTCGATACCCGCCGCCCCGTCGGCGCCGAGGCCCTGCTGCGCTGGCAGACGCCCGACGGCAAGTTCGTCTCGCCCGACCGCTTCATTCCGATTGCCGAATATTCGGGCCTGATCATCGACCTCGGTGAATGGGTGCTGCGCACCGCGTGCCGCGAACTGATGGCCGTGCGCGCGGCCGGCCACCTCGATTTCGTCATGTCGGTCAACGTCTCGCAGGTGCAGTTCCGCCACCCGCACTTCCTCGACATGCTGCGCCGCGCGCTGGAAGACACGGGCGCGCCGGCGCAGAACATCGAACTGGAAATCACGGAATCGATGGCGATGGAAGAACCGGATCTGCTGATCAAGATGCTCGACCAGATCAAGCAGACCGGCGTGTCGATCGCCATCGACGATTTCGGCACCGGCTTTTCGTCGCTGTCGTACCTGCAGCGGCTGCAGGTGGACCGGCTCAAGATCGACCGCGCGTTCGTCACGGAAATCACGGGTTCCGCGCGCGGCAGCAGCATCGCCGAGATGGTGATTCAGCTGGGCCGCAACCTGGGCCTGACGGTGATTGCCGAGGGGGTGGAAGACGAGCGCCAGGCGCAGATCCTGCACGCGCTGGGCTGCCCGCTGGCGCAGGGCTTTCTGTTTGCCCGGCCGATGAAGGCCGATGCGCTGCAGGAATGGCTCGATACGGGTTCGAAGCAGCTGCAGACGTCGGCATGACGCTGCAGATCGACCGGCGCCACGCGGTAACGCCTGGCGCAGGTTGATCAATCAGTCGGGATGCGGCGCATCCTGGTCGCCCGGCCAGTCGCGGATATACGCCTTGAGCATGCGGTTCTCGAAGCTTTGCGCCTCGAGCACGGCGCGCGCCACGTCGTAGAACGAAATCACGCCGAGGATGGTCTTGGCGTTCATCACCGGCAGATAGCGCGCATGCTTTTCCAGCATGATGCGGCGCACCTCGTTGACCTCGGTGTCGGGCGTGACCGTGATCGGGTAATCGTCCATGTGCTTGCGCACGGTGCCGGCGCCCACGGTGCCGTCGTTGGTGTGCAAGGCGCGCAGCACCTCGCGGAAGGTCAGCATGCCAACCAGGTCGCCGAATTCCATGACGACCAGCGAGCCGATGTCCTTTTCCGCCATGATATCGGCGGCCTCGGCCAACGGCTGATCGGGAGAGATGGTGTAGAGGATGCTGCCTTTGACCTGCAGGATTTCGGAGACTTTCATGTTTGGCCGTCCTGTCCGCTGAGAGGCTTCGTGGGTTGAAGATGTCATGTAGTTATTGTGGTTGTGTGGAGCCTTATGGCGAATGTAGCGTATGCCCGGCAAAAAATCCAGCGCCGCGCATAAGCATATAGCAAGATTTTCACGTGGCGCGAGACAGTGCCGCCATGCTGCACCGCAACCTGAGCGGCGCTAGCGGCAGTCGAGCGGACCGAAATGCTCGGCCAATGTTTTGCCGAGGCCGCTTTCCACGGCAGTCTCCACGGTGCGCGCCAGCTGCGCCGCGTCGCGCGCCGACACCTTGTCGCGCTCGTCGGTGCCATCGTCCACCACGCCCGCGTTGACGGCCATGCCGCCGAACACGAACAGCCGGTACACCTCGGCCAGCGTCAGCTTGTTCACGTTGGCCAGCAGCACCCAGTGGTCGCTGCCGTCCGATACGCGCTTGCCCCACTGCACCCGCCGCGGCGCCGGCACGTTGACCCGCCCGACCCAGCCTTCGGCCAGCATCTTTTCCAGCAGCGTGTCCATTTCGTCGAAGCCGAGCCGGGTGCGGGTACGGATGGCGCCTGCGCCCACCAGCGCCGTGTCGCCGCACTCGCACGCCACGTGCAGCACCTTGAGCACGGCCATGGCGTCCACGAACTCGCCGCCCGGCTTGGCCTCGTGCCACCAGCGCTCGTACTTCACCACCGGCAGCGCCGCCACCAGCAAGGCGCCGATCAGCGTGATCACCCACGACACGTAGATCCATACCAGGAACAGCGGCAAGGCCGCCAGCGCGCCGTAGATCTTGGAGTACGTGGGGAACTGCGTGATGAAAATGGCAAACCCGCGCTTGGCCAGCTCGAACGCCACGCCGGCCACCAGCCCGCCCCACGCGGCGTCGTACCAGTCCACGTCGCGGTTCGGCACGGCCACGTACAGCAGCGTGAAACTGGCGGTGGTCACCACCAGCGACGCTGCCGTGTACACCACGGCGCCGATCACGGGCACCTTGTCGAACAGGTCGGACGTGGCCAGGAACACGGTGGACGACAGCGTGAGCGACACGCCGATCAGCAAGGGCCCCAGCGTGATGATGGCCCAGTACACGAGGATGCGGCGGGTCCAGCTGCGCTCCCCGCGCACGCGCCAGATGCGGTTGAACACGCGCTCGATCAGGTTCATCATCGCGATCGACGTGAAGATCAGCGCCACCGCGCCGACGGCCGACAGCCGCGTGGCCTTGGACGCGAACATGGTCAGGTAGTTGAGGATGGTGGTCGAGATGGTCTTGGGCATCACGCTCTGGACGAAATACGCTTCCAGCGACGCGCGGAAGGTATTGAACATCGGGAACGTGGTGAAGATCGCCAGCGCAATGGTCAGCAATGGCACCAGCGCAAACACCGTGGTAAACGTCAGGCTGCCGGCCACCTGGGGCAGGCTCTCCTCGCGCAGGCGGCGGTGGGCGAACAGCACCAGGTCGCGCACTTCGGACCACGACAGCGCGCGCACGGTGTTGACGCCGTTGCGGCAGCTGCGCAGCAGGTACAGGAAAATCGGTTGGATATATTTTTCGAACATGGGCGATAATTGAAGATACAGGAGTGCCAGCACTGCAAGAGTGACAGCACTGCAACCGCTCAAACCGCCCTATAATACCTTTGATGAGCCAAACTAATCTGATTATTCTCGTATTGTTTTATTCGCGGCACGGCGCCACGCGCACGCTGGCGCAGCTGATCGCCCAGGGGATCGAGAGCGTACCGGGCTGCGACGCGCGTCTGCGCACCGTGCCCGCCGTGTCCACCGTGACCGAGGCCACCGCGCCCGAGGTGCCGGCCGATGGCGCGCCGTACGTGGAACTGGCCGACCTGGCCGAATGCGCGGGGCTGGCCGTCGGCTCGCCCACCCGCTTCGGCAATATGGCGGCGCCCATGAAGTATTTTTGGGATGGCACGTCCGCCCAGTGGCTGTCCGGCGCGCTGGCAGGCAAGCCGGCGTGCGTGTTCACGTCCACCGGCAGCCTGCACGGCGGCCAGGAAGCGACCCTGCTGTCGATGATGATCCCGCTGTTCCACCACGGCCTGATGGTGCTGGGCCTGCCGTACACCAATCCGGAGCTGATGACCACCGCCAGCGGCGGCACGCCGTACGGCGCCAGCCACTGGGCGGGCCTCGATGGCAGCAAGGCCATCACCGACGACGAAAAACGCCTGGCCGTCGCGCTGGGCAAGCGCCTGGCCGAAACGGCCGTCAAGCTGGCCGCATCCGCGCGGGTGGTCATCTAGGCGTTCATGGCTTACCCGGGGGATGCGATGCACAACACGCTACACAAGTATTTTCACTGGGGCGCCGTCGGCAGCCTGGGCCTGCTGATCGTCTGGTGCGTGGTGTGGGAAATGGTGCTGGCCCCGTTGAAACCGGGCGGCTCCTGGCTGGTGCTCAAGGCCGCGCCGCTGCTGCTGCCGCTCTACGGCGTGTGGAAGCGCGACATCTACACCCTGCAGTGGACCTCGATGATGATCCTGCTGTACTTTACCGAAGGCGTGGTGCGCGGCTGGAGCGACGCCGACCGCGACAGCGCATGGCTCGGCTGGGGCGAAGCCATCATCGTCTGCGTATATTTTGCGTGCGCGCTGCTGTACCTGCGCCCCTACAAGCGCGCTGCCAAAAAGCTGGCCAAGGAGCTGCTCGACAAGGTGAAAGTCAGCACCGTCAAATGAGCACCATCCAATGAGCACAGTCCAATGAGCACCGATCACGATGCGTTTTTAGACCACTGCCGCGCGCTGCT
>JBEVMD010000216.1:0-4054 GCA_040508835.1 Duganella sp.
CGCCGAGCCACGCCAGCAGCGGACGGCGCCAACCCTGGGCGGATGCGGCATCGACCGCATCGGCCAGCGTTTGCGGCGTGGCTTTACCGGCGCGCAGCAGCACGCCGGACGCCACCAGTTTCGATAGCGGATCGGCAATGGCGTGGACAGCGGCGGCGGCGTCGCCCGACGCGGACGCCGATGCAGCGGCGCGATGCTGCTCGGGCAGCAGCGGGATGTCGGCGGCCGTCGCGCGGCCGGCCAGGTAGCTGGCGTAGGCGCGGTCGGCGGGGCTGGCGTCCTGCGCCAGCTGGTCGTAGCCGGCGCAGTCCTCGAAGACCAGCGACGCCACGCGCGTGGCGCACCGTATCAGTTCAGCGCGCAGCACCTGGTCGACCTGGCCGGTGCTGGACAGCGCCTCGCGGGCGCGCTGGTAGTCGGCCGCTTCCACCCGGGTGTTCCCGGTCAGGTAGGCATTGGTAAAACGTTCGACGGCGCTTTGCGCGTTCATGCGCCAGTCGGGCACCGGCGGGGTGTTGCCGCAACCTGCAACAAGCATCGCAGCAGCGATCAGGGAGACGGGGAACTTCATGGCAGTTTGATCTCCGTATCGCGTTTGAACGGCCATTTGCGGTTGATTTCGTTGACCAGCTGTTCCACCCGCCGCAGGCTGCTTTCCACCTCGTTACGCAGCGTGCCCAGGTCCGCCGTGGCTTCCTTGGCATTGGCGCCCACGGCTTGCGCCTCCACCAGCACCGCGTCCATTTTTTTCAGGCTGTTGCGGGCGTCGGCCAGCAGGCCGTTCAACTGGACGATGGTGGCCTGGGCGTCGGTCATCACGCCTTGCGGACCGAAGACCTGCCGGTCGGCGTTGCCGATCAGGCTATCGGCCTTGGTGGCCAGCGCATTCACGGTGATCAGCAGCTTGTTGGCGCGTTCGGTGAGCTGCTGTGCGCTCTTGTCGTCGCCGGCGATCAGGCCCATGGCGCCGGACGGGCCATTGAGCTTGCCGGTTACGCCCTGCACATTGGCCAGGCTGGCGGCCAGCGCGGAATTTTCCGCCGTCAGGTCGTTGAGGTTTTGCAGCAGGTCGCGCGCGGACGACAGCAGGCGCGGAATTTCGGCACCCGGATCGCCGACCAGCAGCGTGCGCGCGGCGCCATCGGGCAGCGGCGGATCGGTGGCGATGCCGGTGTAGGCGCGCAGCTTGGCGCCGCCCACCAGGCCCCGTTCGAGCGTAAAAATGCTGGACGTGCGCAGCCAGTGGGCGTCGTCCTGCGGCACGTCGACCAGCACGCGCGCCTTGCCTTCCTTGCTCAATTCGATGGTGCGTACGCGCCCGATGGGAAAGCCGGCAAACGTGACGTCCATGCCCACCACCACGCCTTCGGAGTCGTCCGCTTCCAGGACCAAGCGCTGCGTGGATTCGAACGCGCCGCGCGCGTACATCAGGTACACGGCGGCGCCAGCGACCAGCAGCACCATGAGCGCGAGCAGCACGGCGGCCTTGAATTCCACATTGCGCACCGGCGCCATGCCAGTGACCTCGTTTGCTTCGGTTGCTTCGGTTGTGTGTTGTGTCATAAGAAACCTAGTAGTAATTACCCATCAGCGAAGCCACTTCGATCAGCAGGATCACGGCAAACAGGCGCACCATGTCGGACAGGCCGTGCGTGACCTTGGCCCGCAGGCTGCCGCCATAATAAAAGGAGGAGGCCATCGGTATCAGGCCCACGGCAAAGCTGAAGAACACGATCTTGAGCACCAGGATCAGCGTGACGGCCGGGTTGAATACCTGGCCCACGGCGCGCGTGTAGCCGGGCAGCGCATAGGGCGTAAAGCCGTACATCGACAGGTACGCCAGGATCAGCGTGGCCACGCAGCACACGGCGGCCAGCATCCACACGGCGAAGATGCCGGCGGCCACGCGCGGGAAAAAATCGGCGCGCAGTTCCTGCAGCGAGTTGCCGGCGCTGGCCTTGCGGCTCTGGGCGAATTCCAGCCCGGTGGGCAGGGTGGTGCGCAGCGCCACGAAGGCGGCCGCGCACAGCGGTATGAGTTCGAGCGTGAGCACGCGCACCAGCAGGTCGAGCGCATAGCGGCTGAGGCCATAGCTTTGCGACGTGGCCACCACGATGCGGATCAGCACCAGGCTCACCAGCGCCGACAGCACGCCGAACCACGCCAGGTTGGGCAGCGTGTCGCGCACCAGGTGGTGCGCCACGATGCGGCGGTTATCGCGGCTGTACGTGGCGGGCATGGCCGCAACGGTGAGCATCATCACGGAAAAATTGAGCAGCCGCCACCAGCTCAGTATCCACGCGACCGCGCCCCGGTGCAGGCGGAGAAAAAAGTGGGGAGGTGTGGACAGGGCGTTCATCTTGGCATCTTAGCATTGGCGCCGCATGCCAGGGCGTACGGATGGCAGGTATTCACGGTGCGGAAACGCTGTCGATGATGGCGTCCGCCGCCGCCCGCACGCGGGCGCTGCGACTCAGATCGCTGTGCATCACCAGCCACACGTCGTAATGGTCCACCCGTTCGGGCCACACGCGCACCAGGCGCGCGTCGCCGTCGGCCATGTGGCAGGGCAGTTCGGTCACGCCCATGCCCTTGCGCGCCGCTTCCAGCAGCATCAAGCCGTTATTGACTTCGATGGCCACGCGCGCGTGGGTGACCGGTTCGAGGCAGATCTTGTCGCGGTGGCGCGGCGCCACGCTGTCCTGGTAGATCACGATATCGTGTCCCGCCAGTCCCGTACCGGGGATCGGCATGCCGCGCTGTTCGAGGTACGATGGCGCTGCGTACAGTCCCATGCTGCGCTTGACCAGGTGGCGCGAGATCAGGTCCGGGCTGGTGGGCTTGAGCGAGCGCACCGCCAGGTCGGCCTCGCGCCGCGTGAGGCTGGTGATCTCGGTGCTGGTACCGAGCACGATGCGGATTTCCGGGTGCGCCGCGTGCAGGCGGCGCATGGCGTCCAGCACGAAGTGTGCGGCCATGGTGTCGGACGTGGTCACGCGCACGATGCCGGACAGGCGGTTGTCGATGCCCTGCATCTCGCGCTGGAACTGCAGCGCTGCCGCTTCCATCGCCTCGGCGGCGGTGACGGCCAGTTCGCCGGCCGGCGTGGCCAGGTAGCCGGACGGCGTGCGCAGGAACAGGCGCGCGCCCAGCGAGTCCTCGAGCGCATTGAGGCGCCGGCCCACGGTCGCCTGGTCGATACCCAGCTGGCCGGCGGCCGCGCGCAGCGTGCCCTGGCGATAAATGGCCAGAAAGATGCGGGCGTTATCCCAATCCATGGTGTGCATTCGTTAACATGCATTTTTGCATCGGAGTGCCGATGTTATGCATATTTACTGCATCACGCAAGCTGCCTAAGATGCCGTCATGCGAACAAGGATCCACATGACTTCCAGACTACTCTCTGCCGGCGCCCCCGCGCGCCCGCATCCGCCGCTGCTGGTGTTGACGACACTGGCCATCGGCTTCGTGATGGCGATGATCGACGTCACCGCCGTCAACACGGCGCTCACCGACATTTCGGCCAGCCTGGCGGTGCCGCTGGCCGGCCTGGTATGGGTGGTCGACGGCTATACATTGACGTTTGCCGCGCTGCTGATAGCGGGCGGCGCGCTGGCCGACCGTTTCGGCCCCAAGACCGTCTACCAGCTGGGCTTGAGCGTGTTCATCGTCGGTTCGATCCTGTGCGCGCTGGCGCCGGGCGGCCACGCGCTGATTGCTGCGCGCCTGCTGCAGGGTGCGGGCGCCGCGCTGTTCATGCCCAGTTCATTGAGCCTGCTCACCCATGCGTACGAAGATCCGGCCACGCGCACGCGCATGCTGGGCACCTGGTCGGCTATCGTGGGCTGTTCGTCGGCGGCGGGGCCCCTGGTAGGCGGTTTGCTGGTCCACGAATTCGGCTGGCGCAGCGTGTTCTGGGTGAACGTGCCCATCGGCCTGGCAGGCATCGCGCTTACGCACATCGTGGCGCCGGCCACCCCGGCGCGGTTGCGCGCGCTGTCGCTGTTCAGCCATGCGCTGGGCGTGGCCCTGCTGGCGGGATTGAGTTTTATGC
>JBEVMD010000223.1:0-13631 GCA_040508835.1 Duganella sp.
GCTGGCGCGCGCGCCCAAGGCCGAGTTGCACATGCACATCGAGGGCTCTCTGGAGCCCGAGCTGATCTTCGCGCTGGCCGCGCGCAACGGCGTCACGCTGCCTTATCCGTCGGTTGACGCGCTGCGCGCGGCATACGCGTTCACCGACCTGCAATCGTTCCTCGACATTTACTACGCGGGCGCCAGCGTGCTGCTGCACGAGCAGGATTTTTACGACATGACCGCCGCCTACCTGCAGCGCGCCGAAGCCGACAACGTGCGCCATGCCGAGTTGTTTTTCGACCCGCAAACCCATACCGCGCGCGGCGTGCCGATCAAGGACGTGATCGACGGCATCCACCGCGCCTGCCAGGACAGCCCGGTCAGCGCCACGCTGATCCTGAGCTTCCTGCGCCACCTGTCGGAAGAAGACGCGTTTGCCACGCTGGAAGCGGCGCTGCCGTATCGCGACAAGTACATCGGCATCGGCCTCGATTCGTCCGAGCGCGGCAACCCGCCGGAAAAATTTGCCCGCGTGTATGCGCGCTGCAAGGAGCTGGGCTTCCATCTGGTGGCCCATGCCGGCGAGGAAGGCCCGCCCGCCTATATCGAAACGGCGCTCGACCTGCTGCATGTCGAGCGCATCGACCATGGCGTACGCTGCCTGGAAGACCCGGCGCTGGTGCAGCGGCTGGCGCGCGAGCAGATGGCGCTGACCGTGTGCCCGCTGTCCAACATCAAGCTGTGCGTGTTTCCCGCCATGGCCCAGCACAACCTGATGGAACTGCTCGACGCCGGCATCAAGGTCACCATCAACTCCGACGACCCCGCGTATTTTGGCGGCTACATGAACGACAACTTCATTGCCACCTTCGAAGCGTTGCCGCTGGGCCTGTCGCATGCGCATCGCCTCAGCCGCAATGCCTTCGAGGCGGCCTTCCTGCCGGATGCGCAAAAGCAGCAGTTCCTGGCCGAAGTCGACGCCTATTTCGCCGCCGTCTGAACCATGATCAAACTCGCCCTGAGCATGACGGCGCGCGACTGGCGCGCCGGCCAGCTGCGCTTCCTGCTGATCGCCCTGACGGTGGCGGTGGCCGCCTTGTCCGCCACCGGCTTCTTTGTCGACCGCCTGCGTAGTGGTCTCGACCGTGATGCGCACCAGTTGCTGGGCGCGGACGTGGTGGTCAGCACCGATTTGCCGGTGCGTCCCGCGTGGCGTGCCGAAGCGGCCAAGCGCGGGCTGATCGTGACCGATACCGTGGTCTTCCCCAGCATGGCGTCTGCCGGCGAGGGCGAACAGTCGCAATCGGTGCTGGCGTCGCTGAAGGCCGTGGGACCGGGCTATCCGCTGCGCGGCCAGCTCAAGCTGAGCACCGATGCGGCCAAGGCCGAACAGAGCGAAGGCGCCGCCGCCAATGCGATTCCCGCGCCGGGCACGGTGTGGATGGATGCCGGGCTGCTGGGCAGCCTGGACGTCAAGCTCGGCGGCCAGGTGCGCCTCGGCGACCAGGCGTTTACGGTCACGCAACTGATCGCATCGGAACCGGACCGCGGCGCCAATTTCCTGGCGTTCGCGCCGCGCGTGATGCTGTCGCTGCAGGACCTGCCCGCCACCAACCTGGTCCAGCCCGGCTCGCGCGTGACGTACCGCCTGCTGGTGGCCGCGCCGCCGGCCAGCAAGGACGGCGCAGCCCAGGCGGCGTCGTTCCAGACATGGATGCAGGACGCCATCGAACGCGACAACCTCAAGGGCGTGCGGGTGGAGTCGCTGGAAAACGGCCGCCCCGAAATGCGTAACACGCTCGACCGCGCCGACCGTTTCCTGTCGCTGGTCGGCTTGCTGTCCGCGATGCTGGCGGCGGTAGCGGTCGCCATGGCCGCGCGCCGCTTCATGGCCCGTCACCTCGACGCGTGCGCCATGCTGCGCTGCCTGGGCCTGACCCAGAACCAGGTCACGGCCATGTATTTGTACGAATTCTTACTGGTGGGGCTGGTCGGCAGCGCGATGGGCGTGGCGGTGGGCTTCGGCGCCCACTATGTGCTGCTCGAGGTGCTGGGCAAGCTGGTGTCGGCCGATTTGCCGGGACCGAGCCTCTGGCCCGCGCTGCAGGGGCTGGCCACCGGCATCCTGCTGCTGGCTGCGTTTGCGCTGCCGCCGGTTTTGCAGCTGCGCAAGGTCCCGCACAACCGCGTGATCCGGCGCGAGCAGGATGCGCCGCAGGTGGCGGCGCTGGCCACCTACGGCATCGGCTTTGCCGGTTTTGCCACGCTGCTGCTGTGGCAGGCGGGCGACCCCATGCTGGCGCTGTACACGGCGCTCGGCTTCGTCGCCGCGTTTGGCGTGTTCGCCCTGGTGGCGTGGCTGGGCTTGAAGGCGCTCAAGCCGCTGCGCGGCGCCATCGACCATCAAAGCTGGCGCTTTGCCATCACCTCGCTGCAACGGCGTCCCGGCGCCACCATCGTGCAGGTGGTGTCGCTGGCGCTGGGCATGATGGCGCTGCTGGTGCTGACCGTGGTGCGACAGGACCTGATGACGGCCTGGCGCAGCGCCACGCCGGCCGATGCGCCCAACCGCTTCATCATCAATATCCAGCCCGAGCAAAAAAATGCTATTGCCGCCCGGCTCAAGGCGGCAGGCGTGGTGGACGCGCCGCAGTACCCGATGATCCGCGGCCGCCTGGCGGCCGTCAACGGCAAGCCGGTGACGGCTGAAACGTACACCGAAGACCGCGCGCGCGGCCTGGCCGACCGCGAGTTCAACCTGTCCACCATGACCACGATCCAGGCCGGCAACGAGATCGTGGCCGGCCAGTGGTTCCGGGACGGGCCCGGCGTGGCCGAGGCATCGGTGGAGGAGGGCATTGCCAAGACCCTGCGCTGGAAGGTGGGCGACAAGCTCAACTTCAATATCGCCGGCTCGCCGGTGGACGTGACGATCACCAGCTTGCGCAAGCTCGAGTGGGGATCGATGCGGGTCAATTTCTTTGTCATCATCAATCCGGCGGCGCTGACGGACGTATCGCAAAGCTGGATCACCGCATTCCACCTGCCGGGCCAGCAGGGCCCGGTCATGAACGGCCTCACGCGCGACTTCCCCAATTTAACCGTCGTCGACGTGGGCGGCCTGCTGCGCCAGGTGCAGGCAGTGCTCGACCAGGTCGTCACGGCCATCGAATTCCTGTTCATCTTTACACTGGCGTCGGGTCTGCTGGTGCTGTATGCGGCGCTGATGGGCTCGCAGGATGAGCGCACCCGCGAGTCCGGCCTGCTGCGCGCGCTGGGCGCCACGCGGCGCCAGCTGTCGCAGGCGCAGCTGATCGAATTCACGCTGGTGGGCGCGCTGGCCGGCGTGCTGGCTGCCACCGGCGCAGCCGTCATGGGCTGGGCGCTGGCCACGTACCAGTTCAAGTTCGCCTGGACCTTCTCGCCGTCGGTATGGATGGTGGGCCTGGTGGCCGGCGCCGTGTGCGCGATTGCCGGCGGCTGGCTGGGCCTGCGCAGCGTGCTGCGCCAGCCGCCGTTGCAGACCCTGCGCGAAGGTTAGCCGGGTTTCGGTGCCTGCGGGCGGTCGTCAGGCAATGGCCAGCTCGCGCTGCTGCCGGCGGAACTGCACGTACGGCGCCGGCGGCTCGCTGAAGTAATGGGGCGGCAGGTCGAACAGCGCCCAGTAATACAGTTCGCGGCCCTGGCACCGCTGCGGCGCGGCGCAGTAGCGGTGCCAGTTGTCGCCGATGCGGCGCGCATACATGCCGTCGTCGCCGGCGTCGGAAAAGAACGGCAGCACGCGCCGCGCCAGCAGCGCGTCGAGCAGCGACTGCGGGGCGTCGCTGTCGCGCGCCATCTCGTATTGCGCGGCCATGCCCGGTTCGGATTCGATCAGCATCAGCTGCGTGCGGCCGAATTTATCCAGAAACAAGATGCCGGCCGGATTCGGGAAGAGGTAATGCTCGATGAACCCCATTTCCTCCTTGAGGCACTGCACCTGCTGCGCCAGCGCCGGGTCGCTGAGAAAGTGGTAATCGTGCAGCATGACCAGCTCGCGCAGGGTTTCGGACCGGTCCTCGAAATAGCGCCGCTGCAGCGCCGTGATTTCCAGTTCCAGGGTGTCGAGCGCCTGGCCGTCGCTTTTCTGGATGTAGCGGTCGATCAGGCCCCGGTTGAAGGCGGTGACGGCAATCTTTTCGTCGGCCGCGCCGGTAAACAGGATTTTCTTGCAAGGCAGGTCATGCAGCCGTTCGCAGAACTCCAGCCCGTTCATTTGCGGCATCGAATAATCGACCACCAGCACCGAGGGCGTGGCAAAGCGCTGCGCATTGCCGGCGATGCGGTAGATGTGCTCGAGATCGAGCGCCACGCTGAACGGGTCCGGGGTATCGAAGTTCATATGCAGCGGCATGTGGTGCTGCGGGCTGCTGCGCCGCAGCCACTGGAGCGCGCCCAGGGTGTCGTAAAACGTCTTGCTGGCATGCAGGGGATCGAGCTGGAACGACAGACTGCGCAGGAAGGAGTCGCTGTCATCGACCAGCACGGTCAGGGTGGGGTGGGTGTAGACGGGCAGATGCATGGTTACCTCGCAGGGGCTGGGTGCCGGGGAAACTCCAGGATGAACACGGCGTAGGCGCTCTCGCGCGAGACGCAGCGGATGCTGGCGTTCCACGCTTCCATGATTTCCTGGCACAGCGCCAGGCCGATGCCGGCGCCGTTGTGCGGCGGGAACGAATAAAAGCGGTGGAAAATCAGCGGCATGTGCTGGGCCGGGATGCCGCAGCCGGTATCGATGAACAGCAGGCGCGGCGGCGTGTGGCCGCCGTCGACCACAATGCGCACGCGGCCCTTGCCGGCGCGCTGGATGGCCTTGAGCGCGTTGCGCAGCAGATTGAGCAGGATCACTACCGACAGCTCGGACTGGCCGGCAAACCTGAAATTGCTGCGCACCTCGAGCGCGACCAGCTTTTGCTGGCTGGCGTTGACGAACGGGTAGCGCTTGAGCACGGCTTCCACCACCGCCTCCATCGACACTGTCTCGATCGGCCGCAGGCTGCGCCGCACGGCCGTCGCACTGAGCAGGAACAGATCGATCATGTGGTTCATATGGCGCACTTCGAACTGGATGCGGGCCAGCGCGTCGACCGTGCCCAGCCGGTCGGCCGGCAGGGCGCCGCCGCCGTCCGCGCACATGCGCATCAAGCCGCGCACATTGGCGTCCACGCTGGTGAGCGGGGTGCGCAGCTCGTGCGCCACGGTGGCCAGCCCGGCGCCGAGGCCGGCCAGTTTTTCCTGGGCCAGCACGTGACGGCTGATCTTGGCGGCGGTCAGCACGGCAATCGTGAACCAGTGGATGGGCAGCTGCTGCAGCGCCTGGCGGCTGGTGGCAATCGCCCCCTCGCCCATGACGGTGGCTGCCGCCACGGCCAGCGCGGTGCCGATCACGTAGGCCTTGAGCGCCACGCTGGTATCGAAGTGAAACAGCACGACCAGGCCGATCAGCAACGACTCGCTCCACACGCCCGAGGCATGATTCATCAGAAACATATAGGTGAAGAAGAACGGAAAGATATAGCTGAGCGCCACCAGCAGGTACCAGTCGAGCATGCGGCGGCTGAACTGGCGCGCGAACAGGCCGATGGCGCATAGCACGATGCCCACCAGGCGCAGCGACAGGCTTTCGTATTCTTGTGGGAAAAAATGCTGCCAGATGACGTAGTACAACGGCATGGCCACCGTGCCGATGCAGGACAGCAGCAGGACCCGCACAGTGGCGTGGTCTTCGCGCCCATGGTATTGCAGCAGCGACTGCACGGCGCCGTGCTTCCAACGTTTCCATAATTCCTGCAGTGGTTGCTTCATGGCAAAGATTTACTGGTCTGCGAGACTTATCATCGCCCGGATTTGCAACGCACTCTGGCGTATCAAATCGGCAGTTGATATGCATCAACTGGTTTTGGATTGTTTGCCTCAAGGTGAAAAAAGGGCTTCATAAAATAACAATTTCCATCCAAAACCAGGAGTATCCCATGATCAACTTCAGCAGTTCCGGCGGACCGCCGGCGCGCCTGCAGGACGCGCGCGCGGAACACTTCATGCCCGAATACGTGACACGGCGCATGGACGACCATTACGTCACCCGCATCGGGCAGTTGCTCGGCGGCGAACATCCGCACGCGTGGCAACCGACGCCGCCCGGTGCGGTGTTTTTAGCGGGGAACGATTACCTGTGCCTGTCGGGCGAGCCGTCGCTGGTGCGGGCCCAGGTCAACGCGCTGCAGGGCAGCGCCGGCGAGCTGCTGATGTCTGCAGTTTACCTGCAGGAGGGCAGCGCCCAGCACCGGCTCGAGCACAAGTTCGCCCGTTTCATGGGCGCCGAGGACAGCATCCTCGCACAATCGGGCTGGGCCGCGAACGTGGGCCTGGTGCAAACGCTGGCCGCGCCCGGCGTGCCCGTCTATCTCGACCTGCAGGCGCACGCGTCGTTGTGGGACGGCGTGCAATCGGCCGGCGCCAGCGCACTGGCGTTCCGTCACAACGACACCGACCATCTGCGGCGTCAGGTGGCGCGCCACGGACCGGGCGTGATCGCGGTCGATGCGCTGTACAGCACCAACGGCAGCGTGGCGCCGCTGCCCGAGCTGGCCGATATCGCCTGGCGGCATGGCTGCGTGCTGGTGGTCGACGAATCGCATTCGCTGGGCACGCACGGACCCCGCGGCGCCGGACTGGTGGCGGCGCTGGGGCTGCAGGACCAGGTGCACTTTCGCACGGCCTCGCTGGCCAAGGCGTTTGCGGGCCGCGCGGGCGTGATCACCTGCTCCAGCAAATTCAAGGGCTATTTCCTGTCGGAGTCGCGCCCCGCGATTTTCAGCTCGTGCCTGCTCAGCCATGAGCTGGCGTGGTTCGACGCCGCCATCGATTTCATTGCTGCCGCCGACGAGCGCCGCATCGCGCTGCACGTGAAGGCGATGGCGCTGCGCGAGGAGCTGGGCGCGCTCGGCTACAACGTCAGCGACGGCAGCGAGCAGATCATCGCGCTGGAAGCGGGGCCGGAGCCGAAGACATTGGCGCTGCGCAAGCTGCTCGAGCGGCGCGGCGTCTATGGCGCCATGTTCTGCGCACCGGCCACGCCCAAGAACCGCTCGCTGGTGCGGCTCACGCTCAATTCCGGCCTGGACCGCACGCAGATGCGCCGCATCGTCGACGCCTGCGAAGATATCCGTGCCCTGGCCGACGTCGACAACTGGTCGTCCACCCGCCGCCTGCACCGGCCGGCGCTGGCGTAACGGCGCCAGGGGACGCGAGCGTCGACGCCGTGCACCAGGCCGCGCGCGGTGCGCTATCATGGCGGCTATGACTGAAGAATCGACAACCCTGTACCAGGTCATCGGCGGCGCACCGCGCGTGCGCGAGATGGTGGACCGCTTTTATGACCTGATGGATCTCGAACCCGAGTTCCAGCTGCTGCGCTCCGTGCACGGTCCCTCCCTCGACAACGCCAATGCGCGCCTGTTCATGTTTCTCTCGGGCTGGATGGGCGGCCCCGATCTGTACCAGGAGGCGCACGGCCATCCGCGCCTGCGCATGCGCCATATGCCGTTTGCCATCGGCACCCAGGAACGCGACCAGTGGCTGCGCTGCATGGCATGGGCGATGGAGGACGTGGGCATCGACACCGAACTGCGGGTGCGCCTGATGAACTCCTTCTTCCAGACCGCCGACTGGATGCGCAACAAGCCCGACTGATTCCCGACTCAATTCATGACATCCACCCAATTTTATGTACTGCTGCTGGTGCTGGCGGCCGTGGTTCTGCTGCAGCTGCTGCAACTGCTACAACTGTTACGCCCGCGCGGTCCCGGGGCCCACGGCGATGCGGCTGCCGCTGCCGCCCTGGCCGGCCTGGCCGAACGCATCGAGCGCGTGGAGCGCGAAGTGCGGGTGCAGCTGCAAACCACCGCGCAAGCCACCCATGCGTCCACCGTCCAGCAGTTCGACGGCATGCGCCGCCAGCTCGAAACCCAGGGTCTGGTGGCGCGCGACGAACAGACGCGCAACCTCAAGCTGTTTGCCGACAGCATGAACCAGACGCTGGCCCGGCTCACCGAATCGAACGCCGCCCGCATGGGCGAGGTGCGCGCCACGCTGGAGGCCAAGATCAAGGACCTGCAGGCCGACAACGGCGCCCGGCTCGAAGAGATGCGCAAGACGGTGGACGAGAAGCTGCACGCCACGCTGGAGTCGCGCCTGTCGGCGTCGTTCCAGCAGGTGTCGGAGCGGCTCGAACGCGTGCACCAGGGACTGGGCGAGATGCAGCAGCTGGCGCTGGGCGTGGGCGACCTGAAACGCGTGCTCACCAACGTCAAGACGCGCGGCACCTGGGGCGAGGTGCAACTGGAAATGCTGCTCGAGCAGGTGCTCACGCCCGAGCAGTACGCGAAAAACGTGGAGACCATTGCCGGCAGCGGCGCGCGCGTGGAGTTTGCGCTCAAGCTGCCGGGCCAGGTCGAAGGCGGCCCGCCGGTGTGGATGCCGATCGACGCCAAGTTCCCCAAGGAGCAGTACGAACGGCTGCTGGAAGCGGCCGACCGCGCGGACGCCGATGGCGTGGCGCTGGCCGGGCGCGAGCTCGAACGCGCGGTGCGCGGCGAAGCCAAGACCATTTCCGAAAAATACGTCTCGCCGCCGCACACCACCGATTTCGCCATCCTGTTCCTGCCCACCGAAGGGCTGTACGCGGAAGTGATGCGCCGTCCGGGCCTGGCCGACGAGCTGCAGCGCGTGCACCGCATCAGCATAGCCGGGCCGTCCACCCTGAGCGCGCTGCTCAACAGCCTGCAGATGGGCTTTCGCACGCTGGCGCTGGAAAAACGGTCGTCGGAAGTGTGGCAGGTGCTGGGCGCGGTGAAAACCGAGTTCGCCAAGTTCGGCGACGTGCTGGCCGCCACCAAGCTCACGCTCGAGCGGGCGGCCAAGAATATCGAATCGGCGGAAACCCGCAGCCGGCAAATGGCGCGCAAGCTCAAATCGGTGGAAGCGCTGCCGAGCGAGGCGGCGCAGTTGCTGCTGGGCGCGGAAATCGATCAGCCGGAGGCCGATCGATAAGCGGTATTTAAATCAAGCCCTCGAACGGCAGGATGTCCACCATGTCGCCGGCCGCCACGTGGCCCTGGTCGTGGCCCAGCACCACGATGCAGTTTGCCTCCGTCATCGAGCTCAATATGCCCGAGCCCTGGGCGCCGGTGAGCCGCACCTGCGGCGCGCCGTCGGGCCCCGCGCTGACGATGCCGCGCTGGTATTCGGTGCGGCCCGGACGCTTGCGCATCGGCGCCGTGCTGCGCGCCCGCCATGTCAGCTGGGTAGCCTGCGCGCCCATCATGCGCAGCAGCGCCGGCCGCGCGAACAGATAAAATGACACCATCACCGCCACCGGGTTGCCGGGCAGGCCGAACAACCACGCACCGGTGGCGCCGTCGCGCACCTGGCCGAACGCCAGCGGCCGGCCCGGGCGCATGGCCAGCTTCCAGAACGCCACGTCGCCGATCAGCGCCATGATCTCGCGCGTGTAGTCGGCCGCGCCTTCCGACACGCCGCCGGACGTGACGATGGCGTCCGCGTCGCGGCACGCCGCGCGCAGCGCCGCTTCGAGCGCCTGCGGATCGTCGCGCACGATGCCCATGTCGATCACGTCGCAGCCCAGACGCGTGAGCATGCCGAACAGCGTGTAGCGGTTGCTGTCGTACACGCAGCCTGCGTCCAGCGGCTGGCCCAGCGAGCGCAGTTCGTCGCCGGTGGAAAAGAACGCCACCCGCAACCGGCGCCGTACCGTCACCTGACCGATGCCCAGCGACGCCACCAGTCCCAGGTGGGCAGGGCGCAGCACGGTGCCGGCGGCCAGCGCCACGCTGCCCAGGGCCAGGTCTTCGCCGGCCAGACGGCGGTTGGCGCCGCTGCGCAAGGTGCCCGGCGCGATGGTGACGCTGTCGCCCGCAATGGCGGCCGCCAGTTCCTGCGGCAGCACGCTGTCGCAAGCGGCTGGCATGGCGGCGCCGGTCATGATGCGCACGCACTGGCCCGGGCCTACGTCGCCCGCGTACGCGCGGCCGGCAAAGGCCACGCCCACCACGCCGAGCGTAACGGCGTTCGCGTCAGCGTCTGCCGGCAGGTCGGCGCCGCGCAGCGCGTAGCCGTCCATGGCCGAATTGTCGTACGCGGGCACGTCGATCGGCGAGATGATGTCCTGGGCCAGCACCCGGTCCAGCGCGGCGCGCAGTTCCAGCTGCTCGGTGGCTGCGACCGCAGTCACGCGGTCCGTGATCAGGCGCAGGGCCGCATCCACCGGCAGCGGATCGGCGTCGCCGCCGGTCGCTTCCGGCACGGCCGGTTCGGGCGTCGTCGACGCTGGCCGTTCATGGCGCTGCAGGTCTTCGAGCGTATTGATGTTGCGGAAGGCGGCGGCGTCGTCGAACAGCACCTCGGCCACGCGCAGCGTGTTGAACCACCCCTCCATGCGGCGCGCGCCGGTGGCGAGATACGCGTCCAGCTGCGGCAGCAGGCCCGCTTTGATCAGGCTGAAAACCGGGTGCAGCTGGCGGCGCAATTGGCCGGCGTGTTGGTCGTCCGATTCCATGGTGACCGCCACGGCCACGTCGGCGTCGTGCGCCAGCAGCGCCGCGTGCAGGCGCCCGGCCAGATCGTGCGGCAGGAACGGGGAGTCGCACGGGGCGGTCAGCAGCAGGTCGGTCGCGCAGTGCTGCAAGCCGGCCTGCAGGCCGGCCAGCGGACCTTCGAAGCCGCTCATGCGGTCGGGCACGATGGCCGTCAGGGCGCCGGCGGCGGCCTGGTATTGCGGCAGGTTGCGGTTGGCGTTGATGGCGATGGCGTCGACCTGCGGCGCCAGGCGCGCCTGCACGTGCTGCACCAGGGTGGCGCCGCGAAACGGTTGCAAGCCCTTGTCCACGCGGCCCATGCGCATACCGCGCCCGCCCGCCAGGATCCAGCCGGTGATGTTGCCATGCGCCGCCATTCAGCCTCCGATATAGGACATTTCGACTTTGTTGGCGCTGCGCAGGCCATCCGTCAGGCTGGTGCGCAATTCCGAATACCGGTCGCCGCGCGCGCGCCACAGGTGCGCCAGCGCCGTGCTGATCTCGGCGTCGTTGCGGCCCTCGCGCAGCAGCGCGCGCAGGTCGTAGCCGCTGGTCGCAAACAGGCAGGTGTAAATTTTGCCCTCGGTGGACAGGCGCGCGCGCGAGCAGTCGCTGCAAAACGCCTGGGTCACGCTGGAGATCAGGCCGATCTCGCCGCCGCCGTCCAGGTAGCGCCAGCGCGAGGCCGTCTCGCCCGCGTAGTTGGCGGCCACCGGCACCAGCGGCAGCTCGGCGCCGATACGGCGCGCCACCTCGGCCGACGGGATCACTTCGTCCATCTTCCAGCCGTTGGACGCGCCCACGTCCATGTATTCGATAAAGCGCAGGATATAGGGCGTGTGGCGGAAGTGGCGCGCCATCGGCACGATTTCCTGGTCGTTCATGCCGCCCTTGACCACCATGTTGATCTTGATGGGCCCCAGGCCCACCTGGTGCGCCATGTCGATCCCCTTGAGCACGTCGTCCACCGTGAAGTCGACGTCGTTCATGCGCTGGAACGTGGCGTTGTCGAGCGCGTCGAGCGACACGGTGACGCGCTGCAGGCCCGCGTCCTTGAGCGACTGCGCCTTGCGCGCCAGCAGCGACGCATTGGTGGTGAGCGTCAGGTCGAGCGGCTTGCCGGACACGGTGCGCAACTCGGCCAGCATGCCGATCAGGCGTTCGAGATTCTTTCGCAGCAGGGGCTCGCCGCCGGTCAGGCGGATTTTTTCCACGCCGTGCGCCACGAAGATTTTTGCCAGGCGCGTGATTTCCTCGAACGACAGCAGCGACGTATGGGGCAGATATTGATAGTTGTTGTCGAACACCGCCTTGGGCATACAGTACACGCAGCGGAAGTTACAGCGGTCGGTCACCGAAATGCGCAGGTCGTGCAGCGGCCGCGCCAGGCGGTCTTCGATGCGGCCGGTGGGCGCCTCCAGAGGCGAGGGGATGGCCGGCGCACGGTCGCGCTGCGTGGCCATCATGATGACTTTCTCTGACATGAATCGTAATCTTGCTGATATTGAAATGCACTGCTGCGTTGCCGGTTGGTACGCAAGGCGCATACGATACCACGAGCGCGTTACGGCCGCAGACTGCCGCCCGGCCGGGCCGCTCCCGCCTAACGCACGCCCATAAAAAAGGGAAGCCGAAGCTTCCCTTTAAGTGACGCCGCGTGGCGATCAGCGACGGGTGTCGACCTGGACCATCGGCTCGTCGTTTTGTGGCGGCAGCGGCTTGCGTTCGCGCGGCACGCGGACGGGCGCTACGACCTGGGCAGCAGCTTCCTGGGCGGCGCGCAGCTTGGCCGGGTCGGTCGCGGCCAGCGTCAGGCCGGCAGAGCCGAGCACGGCTTGCAGGTCGGCTGGCGCTGGTGCTGGCGCCGGCGTTGGCACGGACGCTGGGGCAACGGCAAATGCTGGAGCAGGCTCGGCTACCGGTGCCACAGGTGCGGCGACTGGTGCAGGAGCAGGAGCAGGAGCAGGAGCAGGAGCAGGAGCAGCCACGACTGGCGCTGGTTCCGCTGCAGGCGCTTCCGCTACAACGGCTTCGGCTTCGGGCTCGGCCGCTGGTGCTGGTGCAGCAGGCGTTGCAACTGGCGTATCAGCCACGGCCGCCGGCGCTGCTGTCACTGGTGCTGGCGCTTCCACCGCTACCGCCGGCGTAGCCGGTTCGACCACGGGGGCGGTCGGTGCGGCCACTGGCGCAGCTGTTGCCACTGGTGCAACTGCCTCGTCGGCCACGGCCACCGGTTCTGCATCGGCAACTGGCGTCGTCGCTTCCGCGGCAACTGGCTCGACCGCTGGCACGGTGTCGACGACTGGCGCTGGCGTGGCAGCGGCCGTGACGGCCGGCTCGGCAACCGGGGTCGCCGTTGCAGTGTGAGCAACCGGGGTCGTGTCAGCGGACTGCGCAGCATGTGCAGCCGCTACCGCTGCAGCGGCTGCTGCTTCGGCTGCCACGGGCACGAACACCGGCGTGGCATCGGACTCGTAGCCGTTCTGCTCGCCATCGGCGCCTTCGCCTGCTTCGTTGTCCTGACCTTCGACGCCGTCACGGTCGCGACGGTTACGGTTGCGGCCACCACGACGACGGCGACGGCGCGGCTCATCGCCTTCGCCTGCCACGTCTTCACCTTCCGGGCCGTTGGCCGGCGCGGTTTTCAGGATGCTGGTGGCGTCGACGTCCGGACCGGCCACCGGTGCGGCGGCAACCAATGCCAGTTCTTCCACCTTGGCCTCCACCGGCGCCTTGTCGGCACGCGGCTCGCGGGGTGGACGCGGTGCGCGTTCAGGACGCTCTGCACGTTCCGGACGCTCGCCACGTTCGCCACGCTCGGCACGGTCAGGACGCTCTGCGCGTTCCGGGCGCTCGGCGCGCTCAGGACGTTCGGCACGCTCCGGACGCTCGGCGCGTTCGCGCGGCGGCTGGCCTTCGGCAGCAACGCCGTCACGCAGTTCGCGTGGTTCGCGGCCTTCACGCGGTTCGCGCGGCGGCCGTGGCGGACGGGCAGGACGACCGGCGTCGGCAGCG
>JBEVMD010000242.1:0-10841 GCA_040508835.1 Duganella sp.
GCTGGCGCGCACCATGCCCACGATGCCGCCCGCCGGGCCGCTGAGGATGCTGTCCTTGCCCTGGAACGCGCGCGCGTCCGTCAGGCCGCCGCTCGACTGCATGAATTGCAGGTTCACGCCCGGCAGCTCGCGCGCCACCTGGTCCACGTAGCGGCGCAGGATGGGCGACAGGTAGGCGTCCACCACGGTGGTGTCGCCGCGCGCCACCAGCTTCATCATGGGACTGGCTTCGTGCGAGACCGACACCTGCGTGTAGCCGATGGCGCGCGCGACGTCGGCCACGCGGTTTTCGTGGGCGTGGTAACGGTAGCCGTGCATCAACACGATGGCCACCGAGCGCAGGCCCCGGTCGTACGCGGCCTGCAGCCCGGCGCGGGCCGCTGCCAGGTCCAGCGGCAGCACCGTTTCGCCATGGGCGCCGATGCGCTCGTCGATTTCGATCACGGTGGCGTACAGCAGCTCGGGCAGCACGATGCGGCGGTCGAACAGGCGCGGCCGATTCTGGTACGCGATGCGCAGCGCATCGCCGAAGCCGCGCGTGATGGCCAGCACGGTCGGCTCGCCCTTGCGCTCGAGCAGCGCATTGGTGGCGACAGTCGTGCCCATCTTGACGGCGCCGATCTGGCCGACGTCGATGGCCTGGTGCGGCGCCACGCCCATCATGCGGCGGATGCCGGCAATGGCGGCGTCGGCGTAATGTTCCGGATTGTCGGACAGCAGTTTCAACGTGCGCAACTTGCCATCGGGCGGGCGCGCGACGATGTCGGTAAAAGTGCCGCCCCGGTCGATCCAGAATTGCCAATCCATGCAAGCCTCGCAGTCAGAAGGAAGCAACTATTGTAGAGCCAGAAATGCCGCAGGCCCAGCGCGATAGCGTCGCAGCCACGACTGCAACGCGGTGACGACACGCGTGCGCCACGATTATCGCCGAAATCGATCGCTGCTAAAATGGCTTATGCAGCCACTTTATTCCGTCACCGAGATCCGCGCGATCGAAACCGCCGCCGCCGGCGCCCTGCCCCCCGGGGCGCTCATGGCGCGCGCCGGCATGGCGGCCGCCGATGCCGCGCTCGCGCTGTTGTTGCCTTGCGTGCACAACGCCAGCGTGCTGGTGCTGGCGGGACCGGGCAACAACGGCGGCGATGCGCTGGAGGCGGCTAATCATTTATCGCAAGCCGGCGCCCGCGTCACCGTGCTGCACTGTCCACCTGACGGGGCGCCATCGCCCGAGCGCGCGGCCGCCTGGCAGCGCGCGGCGGCCGGCAGCAGCACCATCATCGACGTTGGCGCCCACGCTGTCACGGTCATCACCGGTACACGGTGGCGCCTGGTCGTGGACGGGCTGTTCGGCATCGGCCTGGCGCGTCCTGTCGCAGGCGCAATGCGCGCGCTGGTGCAAGCCGTGAACGAGCTCGGCGAGATGCGGCACGGCAGCGGCGCCGGGCGCAGCAGCCTCGCCTGCGCCCCGCTCGCCGGCGCGGCTGGCAAGCCCGGCAGCGCCGCCGACCAGTCCGGCTGCCCCGTCCTGGCGCTCGACGTGCCCAGCGGGCTCGATGCCGACACGGGCGCCGTGGTCGGCGCCGACGGCATCGCCATCCGCGCTACCCGCACCATCACGTTCATCGGCGACAAGCCGGGCCTGCACACCAACGCGGGACGCGACCATGCGGGCGCGGTCGCCGTTGCCGCGCTGGCCATCGATGCGGCGCTGTTCCCACCGACCGGGGTGCAGTTGAACGATACCGGACTGTTCGTCACCCACCTGCGGGCGCGCCGCCACGATAGCAACAAGGGCAGCTACGGCAACGTGGCCGTGATCGGTGGTGCGCGCGGCATGGCCGGCGCGCCCATCCTGGCCGCGCGCACTGCCCTCAACAGCGGCGCCGGACGCGTGTACGTGCTGTATCCGGAAGAAGCGCTGGCGGCCGACAGCGGCCAGCCCGAACTGATGTGCCGGCTGGCCGAAGGCTATGACCTCGAGAATGCCACGCTGGTGATCGGCCCCGGGCTGGGATCGTCGGACCGCGCCAGGGAACTGCTGGCGCGCGCCATCGCCAGCGGTAGCGCCCTGCTGGCCGATGCCGACGCGCTCAACCTGATCGCGGCCGATCCGGCATTGCAGCAGGCGCTGGCCCGCCGCGCGGTACCCGCCGTGCTCACGCCCCATCCGCTGGAAGCGACGCGGCTGCTGGGGCCTGACACCACGGTCGCGCAGGTGCAAGCGGACCGCATCGCCACCGCCCGCACGCTGGCGGCGCGCCTGAACGCGATTGTCGTGCTCAAGGGTTCGGGCACCGTGATTGCCATGCCGGACGGCGATTGCGCGGTCAACCCTACCGGCAACCCGGCACTGGCCACGGCCGGCACCGGCGACGTCCTGTCGGGATTGTGCGGCAGCCTGCTGGCGCAGGGCTGGCCGCAATGGGAGGCGGCGCTGGCGGCCGTCTGGCTGCACGGCACGGCGGCCGACGACCTGGTGGCCGCCGGCATCGGTCCCATCGGTCTCACTGCGGGCGAGCTGATCCCCGCCATCCGCGCGGCACTGAATCGCGCGGTGCGGCATATCGCCAGCGCCGGAGCTTAGTGACCGTGCTTAGTACCTGGCGCTTAGTGCCTGGCGCTTAACGCTTGGCCAGGTCCGCCTCGATGGCTTTGAGAAAGGCGCGCTGCGACCATTCGAGATCGTTGATGGCAATGGCCGGCGTATAAAACGTGCCGGCGCTGCGCGGACGGTTGACGATCACCTTGCCCGGCACGATCACCGTGGCCAGGCCCGACTTGAGCGGCTCCAGGCGGATCCCGGCGTACGACGAATCGGCCGCGCTGGGCGCGCCGATCAGCTTGGCATTGGGGAACAGCGAGACGATGTCGAGCGCTTCCAGGCAGCCGCCCGCGCATTGTCCCGGCACCACCACGTACACGGGCCTGGCAAACGCCGGCGGATCGCCCGGCAGGTTGTCGGCGCGGTCGGCGTCGGAAATCACGGCGGCCGGGGCCGGGTCGGGATAGAATTTGTCGTCGCGGGCCTGGGCGGCCAGCATGCCCTGGCTCACCACCTGCGGATCGGTGGCCTGCTGGCGGCGTTCCTGCTCCGTCATGTCCGCCGCCGCAAACGACTGGCGCGCGATATTGCCGAACGACGCGCGCCACCACACGGCCTGGCGCGCCTGCGCCACCTTGATGCGGCGGTTGACGCGCGCCTCGCCCCACAGCGCCTGGGCAAAGCGCAGCGCCCATGACGGATCGCCGCCCTGGTTGCCGCGCAGGTCGATCACGACCGCATCGGCGTCCAGGTAGCGCTGGCGGTTGAGCTGAACGTCGCGCAGCATGGCGCCGTACGCCAGCTTGTCGGCATCGTCGGGCTGGAACGTGGGCAGCGCAAACCAGTACAGCCGGTCGCGCGGCTGGGTCACGCCGATCGGCAGGATTACGCCATTCACACTGTCGTCACGCAGCTTCTGGGCGGCATCGTCCATGGCGCGCCAGGTCAGCGTGAGGCGCGACTCGCGGCCCTCGTCGATAAAGATGCATTGCACCGGCAGCGTGACGAACGGATTGCCCTGGTCGATGAACACGTCCGGCGCGTACGCCCACCAGGGACCGGTGCCGCCGTTGCGCTGGCCGAAGCCGAACACGTTCGCCTCCACCAGCTGGGCGATCGGCTTGCCGTCGCAGTCGGCAATGCGCGCGCCCACGGCCGGGCCGCCGGGCGTGGTGGTGGTCACGAACATATTGTCGCCGCGCCAGGCGGTAATGAAACCGGGCCAGCGCGGGGTGGACGGCGGCATGTCCTTGAGCAGCACGCCGGCACGGCCGTCGCGGATCAGGGCGTTAAAGTGCTGCAGCGCCGCTGCGTAGCCGGCGCCGTCACGCACTTGCGCGGCCAGCGCCAGGCCGCCCTCGCGCGCCTTGTCGAGATTGCCGGCAAACGTTGGGTTGGCCGGGTCGTGCACGCCCGGGTGGTCGTCCAGCGTGATCAGGTAGGCGACCTCGACGTCGTCCAGCGCCGCCTGCCGCCATTGTTCGGCGGACATCGACGGCGGTGCAGACCGGGTTGGCGCAGCGGGCGCGGGCTGGGCGGCGTGCGCCAGCTGCGCGCACCAGATGAACGCGCCGACAGCGCGCAGGAGGGCAGGCAAACGCGGGGTTATGGCATGCTTCCTCATCGCACCAGCCGCCCGGCGGCAATGGTGATCGTGCGGCCGCACCGCGCCGCCATCGACTGGTCGTGCGTGACCAGCACCAGGGTGGAGCCGTGCTGGCGGTTCAGTTCGAACATCAGTTGTATCACCGCCTCGCCCGTGGCCGCGTCCAGGCTGCCGGTGGGTTCGTCGGCAAACAGCAGCGGCGGTTCGGTCACGAAGGCGCGGGCCAGCGCCACGCGCTGCTGTTCGCCGCCGGACAGGTATTTGGGGTAGTGTTTGAGGCGCGTGGACAGGCCCACGCGCGCCAGCATCGCCTCGGCCCGCTCGCGGGCGCCGGCAATGCCTGCCAGCTCCATCGGCAGCATGACGTTTTCCACGGCCGTCAGGTGGGCCAGCAGCTGGAACGACTGGAACACGAACCCGAGCTTGGCCTTGCGCAGCGCGGCGCGGCCGTCTTCGTCCAGCGCATAGATGTCGGTGCCGTCGAGGATGACCTTGCCGGCGCTGGGCGTGTCCAGGCCGGCCAACAGACCCAGCAGCGTGGACTTGCCGGAACCCGATGCGCCCACGATGGCAAGCGTCTCCGCGCGTTGCACGGTAAAATCGACCTCGTGCAGGATCGTCAGCTCGCCGCTGGCGTCGGCCACGCGCTTGGCGAGGCCGCTGACGACGATGGCCGGGGACGCGGTCGCTGTTTCGGCGGCCGCTGCCACAGAGGATGCTGCACTCGATCCGGGACCGTCCGGCACGAAATTCGAAGACGCTTTAGGGAAATCAGGCATGCGCAATATGGGAAATAAGTTAGCAAAAACGTTGTTCGGTGGTACAGCCAGGACGGCCAGTGTACACGCAGCCGCTGCCGTGCTCATGGCGGCGGCTGCGGCGAGCGCTTATTCTGCACCAAAAACCGTCCTCGTGCTCGGTGACAGCCTCTCAGCGGAGTACGGCCTGGCCCGTGGCACGGGCTGGGTGGCCCTGGCCGAAAAGAAGGTGCACGAGCAGAAACTTGATGCCGACCTCGTCAATGCCAGCGTCAGCGGCGAGACCACCAGCGGTGGCCGCACGCGCTTGCCCGCCCTGCTCGCCAAGCACAAGCCGGCGCTGGTGGTGATCGAACTGGGCGCCAACGACGGCCTGCGCGGCCTGCCCGTGGCGGCCGCCCAGGCCAACCTGAAGGCCATTGCCGAGACCGCCGAAAAGGCAGGCGCCAAGGTCATGTTGATCGGCATGCGCATACCGCCCAACTACGGCCGCGATTACTCGGACAAGTTTTATGCCATGTATGGCACCCTGAGCAAGCAGCTCAGTGCGCCGCTGGTGCCGTTCATGCTGGACGGCGTGGCCGACAAGACCCAGCTGTTCCAGCCCGACCGCCTGCATCCGCTGGCCGAGGCGCACCCGACCATCCTGAACAATATCTGGCCCACGCTGCAACAATCGATCAAGGCAAAATGAAATATCCCGAAGTATTAAATATTGCCGACGTGTTGCCGCAGCTGGGCGCGTTCGACGCCATCATCGATGCGCGCAGCCCGATCGAGTATGCGCAGGACCACCTGCCCGGCGCCATCAACGCGCCCGTGCTGGACGACGAGCAGCGCATCCGCGTGGGTACGCTGTACAAGCAGGTCAACGCATTCGAAGCCAAGAAGCTGGGCGCCGCGCTGGTGGCCAAAAACATCGCGCTGCACATCGAACAGCTGTGGATCGAGCAGCCGCGCGAGTGGCGCCCGCTCGTGTACTGCTGGCGCGGCGGCAACCGCAGCGGCTCCATGGCGCACATCCTGGCCAAAATCGGCTGGCCCGTGGCCCAGCTCGACGGCGGCTACAAGGCATTCCGCGCCGAGATCAGCACCATGCTGGAGCAACCGCCCGCGCTGCGCTTCCAGGTCGTGTGCGGCACCACGGGCAGCGGCAAGAGCCGGCTGCTGGAAATGCTCGACGCGCAAGGCGCGCAGGTACTCGACCTGGAACGATTGGCCGCGCACCGCGGCTCCGTGCTGGGCAGCCTGCCCAGCCAGGCGCAGCCGAGCCAGAAGGCATTCGAAACCCGCATCTGGGACCGCTTGCGGCGCTTCGATCCGGCGCGGCCCGTGTTTGTCGAAGCGGAAAGCAAAAAGGTCGGCAACCTGCGCGTGCCCGCTGCATTGATGGCAACCATGCGCAGCGCCGACTGCATTGCGCTCACGCTGGCGCGCCCGGACCGGGTGCAGCTGCTGATGGAAGACTACGCCCACTTCCTGGTCAGCCCCGCCACGCTCAACGAACAACTGGGATACCTGACGCAATTGCACGGCAAGGAAAAGATCGCCCGCTGGCACGCGATGTCGGACAGCGGCGCCATGCCGCAACTGGTGGACGAACTGCTGGCGCAGCATTACGACCCGGCTTACCTGCGCTCGATCGACCGCAACTTCGCGCGGTACGGCCAGGCCGTGCCCCTGGCACTGGCCGGCATCGCGGACGACGACTTCCGGGCGGCGGCATTGCACCTGATATCGACTGTGCGCTAGCCACCACCGGTGCGCCGCCCGCGCGGCATGACGCACCGGCTGCAAAAAAAAAAGCCGCGTGATCAACGCGGCTTTTTTTGGGACTGGCTCGATTACTCTTTGACTTCGGTCACCGTCGCGGTAGCGATCGGTTTCAGGATCTTGACCTTGGCGCGCTGCTTGAGCAGTTCGATGTATTCGTACATCTCCTGCTGGGCCACGATGGTGCCGATCTGTTCCGCTTCCGACTTGCGGCGCGCTTCGTCCTGCACGGCCGGTTGCTGCACCTTGCCGATGCGGTACACGCCGTAGCCGATGCCCGGCATGTCCACGCCCACGTACGCTGGCAGCTTGCTGGTGTCCGCTTTCATGACGTCCTGCAGGGCCACGCCGTTCAGGCCTTCCGGTTTGCTGCGCGAGACCAGCTTGGCGGCGCCAAAGCCGGCGGCGTCGCCCGATTTTTTGGCGGCAGCGAGCTTGTCGGCGCCGGCCTTGCTGGCCAGTTTGGCGGCTTCTTCCATCGTCACGCGCTGGCGGATGGCGGCGTCGACTTCGGCCAGCGGGCGCTTGGCGGCCGGCTTGAATTCGACGATGCGGCCGGCCACCAGGGTGCTCGGAGCGGTTTCCACGGCTTCGGTGTTGCGCTTGTTGGCGATGGAATCGTTGGAGAACAGCGCGGCCAGGAACTTGGCGTTGTTGAACGCGGCAGTACCGGCGGCCGGCGACGCGGTGCGCGAGACATTGGCGGCCGTTTCGATTTTCAGGCCCAGCTTGTCGGCAACCGGCTTCAGGCTGTCCGACTGCTCGTACACGGTGTTGCTGAACGCTTCAGCCATTTCCGAGTATTTTTTCGACGCTTGCGATTTCTTCAAAGCTTCGGCCACGTCGGTTTTCACGGTGTCGAGCGGCTTGACCACGGCGGGCGTCAGCGCACTCACGGTCAGCACGTGGAAACCGTATTCCGACTGCACGGGATCGCTGATCTCGCCCTGCTTGAGTTTCAGCACAGCCGCTTCGAGCGCAGGCGCCGGCAGGCTGTCCTTGGTCACGATGCCCAGGTCGCCGCCCTGCTCGCCCGTGATCGGATCTTCCGACCTGGCCTTGGCCACCTTGGCGAAGTCGCCCGGGGTTTTGCGCAGTTCGGCCACGATGGCGTCGGCCTTGGCCTTGGCAGCTGCCGTGTCGGCAGCGCTGGCGCCTTTTTTCAGGGCCACCAGGATGTGCGCGGCGCGGCGGCTTTCCGGGGTGGTGAAGGCCGCCTGGTTCGCTTCGTAGTACTTGGCGACGTCGGCATCGGTCACCTTGACCTGGGCCAGCACGGCATCGTTATTGAGCACGACGTATTCGATTTTCGCCTGTTCCGGAATCTCGAAGAACTTGCTGTTCTTGTCGTAGAAGGCCTTGACCATGGCGTCGGTTACCTTCACCTGCGGGACGAAATCGGCCACCGGCAGCAGCAGTTCCTGCACTTCGCGTTCCTGGGCGCCGATGTCCGACAGCGCCTTGGCCACGGTGCGCGGCGCAAAACCCGTGCTTTGCACGGCGCCGCCCAGCTGTTGCAGCGCCATGTCGCGGCGCATGCGGGCGTCGTTCATCGCTGGCGTCAGGCCTTGCGACGCCAGGATGGCCTTGTAGCGGTCCATGTCGAAGTTGCCCGGACCGCCAAACAGCTCGATGATGGCCGCCTGCAGCTGCGTGTCGCTCACGGACAGGTTGGCGCGGGTGACTTCCACGCCGATCGCGCGTTCGGCGATCAGCTGGTCGAGGATGTTTTGCTTGAACTCGGGCGTGTCGAACATTTTCTGGTCGAACTGCGCGCCCATGCGCTGGCGATAGCTGTCGAGCTGGTTGCGCAGCGCGTTATCGAATTCTTGCTGGGTGAGCGCCTGACCGCCGACCTTGGCGATGGTGGTCGGGTCATCGCCGAAACCCTTGTAGCTTTCCAGACCAACTAAGGCGAACGACGGCACGATGATGAGCGCCAGGAGAATCTGCATCAAACGTTGATGGGTACGAATAAATTCAAACATGGTCAGCCAATTCGGATTGAGAGGGACTTGCACATACAAAAATGGCGAACTCGCGTTCGCCAACTCCGGGGGATTTTACAGCGCACACACCTCTATAGCAAGGGTAATCATGGCAGCTTGCTATGGCTACCAGCCTCGGCTTCGGCAGTCGCGGGAATCTAATTTGCGTGCTCTGCCATTACGCTGGCACACATTGGATTCCCGCCTGCGCGGGAATGACAGATCAGCCCGCCCCGGTGGGGACTTTTTCAGCGTTGATTCCAATTTTTGATTATCTCGCGCCATAAAAGAAAAACCCCGCAGCTATTACTAGCTGCGGGGTATCTATTCTGGCGGAGCGGACGGGACTCGAACCCGCGACCCCCGGCGTGACAGGCCGGTATTCTAACCAACTGAACTACCGCTCCTTTGGGTCATACTATTTTATTGCACGACATAATAACTTGCTGGCGGAGCGGACGGGACTCGAACCCGCGACCCCCGGCGTGACAGGCCGGTATTCTAACCAACTGAACTACCGCTCCAGCAACTTACTAGGTGCAACATTCTACTACAAGGTACAACATTTTGCAAACTCTGGTGGGCGGTGAGAGGCTCGAACTCCCGACCTAAGCCTTGTAAGGGCTCCGCTCTACCAACTGAGCTAACCGCCCCAGTTTTGCTATCGTCAGCAGCCAGATCACCTTGGCTGCTCACCGAAGTCCGTTAGTTTACAGCATCTTTCAAAGCTTTGCCAGCTTTAAATTTAGGAACTTTTGCTGCGTCGATGGTGATCTCTTCCTTGGTGCGTGGGTTGCGGCCGGTACGGGCGGCGCGCTCGCTCACGGAGAAGGTACCGAAGCCGACCAGGGTCACGCTGTCGTTCTTTTGCAGGGTGGTGGTAACACCGTCGATCACCGCGTCCAGCGCGCGAGCAGCAGCCGCTTTCGAGATATCAGCGGAAGTGGCGATATGGTCGATCAATTCAGTCTTATTCAAAGCAATTCCCCGTCACATAAGTTATATCATTTGGCGATTCAATATCGGTCGATAACCGCTTATTGAATGCCGAGAAAAATCTCAGGCCGTATTAAACAAGCCAGCCCATATCCCTGTCAAGCGCAGCACGGAAGAAAATCAGAAGTAAAGTGGGCGGAAATAAAAAACAGGCGCTATAAAAGCGCCTGTTTCGGGTATTTCCTGATACTAAAAACGAACAAGTGTTAGTGTTTTACCACTTCCGTTTGGCCGTCCGGTTTGGCTGCGGCAGCTGCCACCGCTTCCACCGGCGCGGTTTCGCTCAACGGCTCGGGTTGGCGTTCCAGCGCGATTTCCAGGACCTTGTCGATCCAGCGCACCGGCACGATTTCCAGCTTGTTTTTCACGTTGTCCGGAATGTCGGCCAGGTCCTTGACGTTCTGCTCGGGGATCAGCACGGTCTTGATGCCACCGCGCTGGGCCGCCAGCAGTTTTTCCTTGAGGCCGCCGATCGGCAGTACTTCGCCGCGCAGCGTGATCTCGCCCGTCATGGCCACATCGGCCCGCACCGGAATGCCCGTAAACACCGACACCATTGCCACCGTCATCGCCGCGCCGGCCGAAGGACCGTCCTTGGGCGTAGCGCCTTCCGGCACGTGGATGTGGATGTCCGACTTCTCGAACACTTCGTTCTTGATGCCGAGGCGATTGGCACGGCTGCGCACCACGGTGCGGGCCGCCTCGATCGACTCCTTCATCACGTCGCCCAGGGTACCGGTGCGGATCACGCCGCCCTTGCCGGGCATCGACACGGCTTCGATGGTCAGCAGATCGCCGCCGACCTCGGTCCAGGCCAGGCCCACGACCTGGCCGATCTGGTTTTCCTTCTCGGCCACGCCAAAATCGTAGCGGCGCACGCCCAGGAACTTGTCGAGGTTCTTGGCGTTCACGATCACGCGCTTCTCGGTCTTGGTCAGCAGCAGCATCTTGACGACCTTGCGGCAGATCTTCGAGATTTCGCGTTCCAGCGACCGCACACCGGCTTCCCGGGTGTAGTAACGGATGATGTCGCGCAGCGTGGCTTCCGACACCGAGATTTCCTCTTCCTTCAGACCGTTGTTCTTGATCTGTTTCGGCAGCAGGTAACGCAGCGCGATATTGGTTTTTTCGTCCTCGGTGTAACCCGACAGGCGGATCACTTCCATCCGGTCCAGCAG
>JBEVMD010000592.1:0-4685 GCA_040508835.1 Duganella sp.
ATACGAATTAACGCTGTTTCTGCACCAATATGATGCTCGCTCAACCGTATAAAAAGTACGGGATGCACCATGTATTACCAAATTTTACACGTTGACACTCGTGATGCCCCGATGATCTGATGGAAAAGAGGGAACGCCACGCTTCCCTCTCCGGCATGGGCCGTTCGACAAAACTCACGTGTGAAAAATTGGGAGAGAGCAGCATGATGGTTGAAACAAAGATGGCGCGTTCCGTCCGTATCCTGTGCGCCGGCGGCGTATTGGGAATGGGCCTCGGCCTGGCCGCTGCGGCGGCGCACGCGCAGACCACCGATGCCCCGATGCAGCGGGTGGAAGTGACCGGTTCCTCCATCAAGCGCCTGGTGTCGGAAACGGCCAATCCGCTGACCGTGTTCCGCGCCGACGACTTCGTCAAGCAGGGCCTCACCACGGCACAGGAAGTGCTGGACCGCATTCCGTCGAACAGCTCGAGCTTTGGCGCCGGCAATGCCGTGGGCGGCAACAGCTCCGGCCTGCCGACCGGCGGCCAGGCCAGCGCCGACCTGCGCGGCCTGGGCGGCGACAAGACGCTGGTGCTGCTCAACGGCCGGCGCATTGCCAACCACCCGTATGACGGCGCCAGCGTCGACCTCAACATCATTCCCGTCACCGCGCTCGAGCGCGTGGAAGTGCTGCGCGACGGCGCCTCGGCCATCTACGGCACCGACGCCATCGGCGGCGTGATCAACTTCATCACCAAGCGTAACGTCCGCACCACCACCATCACCGCCGAGGCCGTCGCGCCCCGCAAACCGGGCGCCGATGAAAAACGCCTCAATCTCTCCACCGGCTTTGGCGACCTCGACACCGATGGCTACAATGTGTTCGGCGTGCTCGACTACCACAAGGTCGATGTGCTGACTTCGCAGCAGCGCGATTTTTCCAAGACCGGCATCATTCCCGAGCGCGGCCTCAATCTGACCTCGGGCACCACCTTCCCCGGCAACTACTTCGATCCCGGCTCGCTGGTCAGCGGCAACCCCGGCTTTGCCACCGGTTGCGACGCGCCGCTGTCGGTGCCACGCGCCAGCAACGGCACCTGCCGCCAGGATTACACGCGCCAGATCGACAACCTGCCGGAACAGGAACAGAAAACCTTCTTCGGCAAGGCCACCTTCAAGATCAATAACGACCACCAGGCCTCGATCGAGTTCCTGCATGCAGAAAACGATGTGCTGTCGCACACGGCGCCACCGCCGCAGACCGGCCTGCTGCTGCCCGTCACCAGTAAATACTACCCCGGCAATGCGGGCGGCGTACCGGCCATGCCGGGCCTGTCCGGCCAGCCGTTGTCGGTCAACTGGCGCCCGACCGAAGCGGGCGAGCGCGAAATCCAGTCGGAAGGCGCGGCCGACCGCCTGAGCATTGCCGTGGAAGGCGTGCTGCGCGGATGGGATTATTCGACCGGCTTCACCCTGTCCGAAAGCCGCTCGGCGGAATACTTTACCGGCGGCTATGTGCGCGACGAATCGTTTGCCGCCGGCGTGGCCGATGGCATCCTCAACCCGTTCGGCCTGCAAGATGCAGCCGGCAAAACTTACCTGGAAAGCACGGCGCTGCGCGGCCAGGTGCAAAAAGGCCGCACCCGCAACACCGGCATCGACGCCAAGGCCAGCCGCGAATTGTGGGATCTGCCCGGCGGCAAGATGGCCGTGGCCATCGGCGGCGAATTGCGCCGCGAGGAAGCGGACTTTTACGTGAACCGCGACATCGCGGGCCAGGCCACCAGTTCCGGCTTGTCGGGCTCGCAATCGACGGACGGTGCACGCACCATCAAGGCGGTCTTCGGCGAATTGAACCTGCCGCTGTTGCCGGACCTGGAAGTGCAGCTGGCCACCCGTTACGACGACTACAGCGACGCCGGCAACACCACCAACCCGAAACTGGGCGTGCGCTACCAGCCGACCAAGCAACTGCTGTTCCGCGGTTCGGCCTCCACCGGTTTCCGTGCGCCGACCCTGTTCGAGAAAAACGCGCCGCTCTCGAAGAACGACACCAACAACTCGTACAACGACCCGATCCTGTGCCCGGGCGGCGTGCTGCTGCCCGGCAGTCCGATCGCCAATCCGCTGCGCGATTGCGACCTGCAACAGTTCAAACTGCAAGGCGGCAACCAGGACCTGAAACCGGAAAAATCGAAAACCTTCGCCTTCGGGGTGGTGATCGAGCCGATTTCCCAGGCCACGCTGTCGGTCGACTATTTCAATATTCGCCTGAAAGACAAGATCAACGCGCTGCCGGAGGAAACCATTTACGGCAACTTCGCCAAGTACAGCGACCGCTTCCTGCGCAATGCGGACGGCACGCCGTACGCGATCCTGGACCTGAAGGAAAACCTGGGCAAGGTCAACACCGACGGCGTGGACGTCAGCCTGACGCTGCGTTCGGGCGCCAGCCCGTACGGCAACGTCACCTTCACGCTGGACGGCACCTGGGTCCACAAGTATGAATACCAGGACGAACGCGGCGGCGCTTACACCCAGAACGTAGCCCGCTACGCTGCCAACAATCCCGTGTTCCGCTGGAAGCACAATGCTGCGCTGAACTGGCGCCAGGGCGCATGGGCCGCCACGCTGGCGCAATCGTTCAAATCGGGCTACGTGGACCAGAACCTCGACATTGCCGACGAGTTCCTCAACCACGTGCCGTCGTACAGCCTGTGGAACCTGTCGGGGACGTACACGGGCTTTACCGGCTTCACGCTGACGGCCGGCGTCAAGAATCTGGCCGACAAGGAACCGCCGTTCTCGAACCAGGGCACGCTGTTCCAGAAGGGTTATGACCCGCGCTACACCGATGCGGTGGGTCGCGCGCTGTACCTGCGCGGCAGCTACAGCTTCTAAATCTGCCCCGCAGCAGGGAGCGCAAGCACGGATGCCACACATCCGTGCTTTTTTTGATTTACCTATTGGAAATATCAGTTCCTCACGCTAATATCTTACCTTTTAAATAATAAGGATAAGATATGTATCACAAGGGATGGAGTACCGGTTTGGTCGTGTCGCTGTTGCTGGCCGGCTGCGGCGGAGGCGGCAGCGATGCGGTGACCGACACCCCGGCCACGCCTGCGCCCACGCCGCCGGTTGTCACGCCACCGGTGGTCGTGACGCCGGCCGTAACGGTCCAGTCAGGCACCCTCAAGCGCGTGCTGGCCAACGGCGTGGGCATCAACCTGGCCGTCACGGCCCAGGCCAGCAACTTCACCCCGGTGGGCACCCTGTACGCCACCGTCGGCGACAATGGCGGCGTCTTCCAGACCCCGGTCCAGGTCACCGCTGGCGCCGATGGCCGCTACACCTTCGCGCTCGACACGGCGCGCACTCTGTCCACAGGCAATTACAAAGGCACGGCCACCATCAAACTGTGCAGCGATGAAGCGTGCACCACGGCGCAGGCCGTGGCATCGATCAGCGTACCGTACGACTTGACCGTCCTGAGCAGCGACACGGCCTGGCCCGGCGACAACCTGACCACGCTGGCTGCCATGACTGGCGCCGGCGACTGGTCCACCCTGCAAGGCAACAGCGGCCACACCGGCTACGTCGGGGTCGAGATCAACCCGAACCAGATCGGCCTGCGCTGGAAGCGCGGCGCCGTCAACGCCAGCACGTCCAGCTCGCCCACCTCGGGTTACGGCGCCCTGCTGTCGCCGCTGGTCACCGCCAACGGCCTGTTCTACGCCAGCGACACCACCCGCCTGACCGCATACAAGGAGCAGGACGGCAGCAGCGCGTGGACCTACAGCTTCCCCGACACCGGTTCGACCATGGCCAATCCGCCGACGGTCGCAGGCGGCGTGGTCTACGCCTCGGCTATCCAGTCGGACGGCACGTATATGTTTGCCTTCGACGCCAGCAACGGCAACGTGCGCTTCCGTTCGCGCATGGGCTCGCAGTGGGACCGCGCCTTGCCGCCGATCGTGCAGGACAGCGTGGTGTACGCCAATGCCGGCAGCTACGGCAACCTGTATGGTTTCAGCCTGACGGGCGAGACCCTGTTCACCAATTCGGTGACCCAGGCCACGCTGTGGGCGCCAGCGGCCGACGCCAAGGGCGTGTACGTGTACACCGGCGACGCCCTGACCGTGTACCAGCCCAAGACCGGCGAAAAGCTGGCGACCATCCGCGACAGCGCCTACACCAGCTACTACGCCACCATCAACGGCGCGCCGGTGATCGGCGCCAAGGGCGTGTACGCTGCCATTTACGGTTACGGCGGCACCAACTCCAGCGGCAACGCGCTGACCCGCTTCGATACCGACAAGGGTTTTGCCGACTGGCGCATCAAGGGTAACTACGGCGTCGCGCCGGCGTATGCCGCCGGCGTGCTGTACGCGCCCAACGGCAACCCGCTGCGGGTGGAAGCGCGCGCGGAAGCCGACGGCGTCTTGCAATGGTCATGGACGCCGCAGCTGAGCACGGAAAACGGCTTCTACGGCTCGCCGCTGATCACCAAGAACCTGCTGTTCGTGAGCACCAACCGCGCCACTTACGCCATCGACCTGGTCAGCCATAAGCCGGTCTGGAGCTTCCCGCTGGCCGGCCATCTCTCGATCAGCCAGAACGGCGTGCTGTACATCCAGGGCACCGACGCCCTGGTGGCCATCAACCTGAAGTAAGCGCTGCAAAATCAAAAGGCCGGCCTGC
>JBEVMD010000593.1:0-3592 GCA_040508835.1 Duganella sp.
CGGCGCCACCTATAAAAACGATTTCATCGAAATATTCAATCGCAGCAGTGCGGCAGTCGACATCAACGGCTGGAGCGTGCAATACGCCAGCGCTGCCGGCAACAGCTGGGCCGTGACCAAGGTCCCGGCCAGCACGCCCAAGCTCGAGCCGGGCCAGTATTACCTGTTCAAGCAGGCGGCCGGCGCCAACGGCACCGTGGACCTGCCCGCGCCGTATGCCACCGGCACGCTGGCCATGAGCGGCACGGCCGGCAAGGTGGCGCTGGTCTCCGGCGCCACGGCGTTGACGGGCGCCAATCCGTCCGGCGCCGAGCTGGTCGACCTGTTCGGCTATAACGCCGGTGGCTTCGAGGGCGCCAGCGGTCCCGGCCTGTCCAACACCACCGCCGCCCTGCGCGCCAGCGGCGGTTGCACCGACACCGACAACAACGCCGCCGACTTTGCCACCGGCGCACCAGCTCCCCGCAACACGTCCAGCCCCGTCAACCAGTGCGGCGTTCCCGCGCAGCCGCCGATCGTGGCCGTGTGCCCGGCCAACCTGTCGCTGGCGCTGGGCGCCGGCGGCACGGCCGCCCTCAGCGCCAGCGATCTGGACGGCGTGGTCAATGCGGCAGCGATCGCGTCCGGCGCCCGCGCCGGCATCGCACTGGTTGACTTTCAGGCGGCAACAAGCGCCGGCGCCAGCGCCACTGCCAACCTGACTGTCGCTGCCAACCTGGCGGCCGGCAGCTACCCGGTCACTGTCCGTTTCGGCAACGACCAGTCGCAGGAAGCGCTGTGCACGGTCGACATCACGGTGGCGGCGCCCGCCGGCACCACGCGCACGATTCCGCAAATTCAGAGCAGCGGCGCCACCAGCCCGGTGGCCGGCACGGTGCAGACCACGGAAGGCGTGGTCACCGCCAAGGTGGGTTCCGGCTTCTTCATCCAGGACGAGGCCGGCGACGGCAATCCGCAAACGTCGGACGGCCTGTTCGTGTACACCACCAACACCGGCACCGTGCAGGTGGGCGACCGCATCCGCATCACCGGCACCGTCACCGATTACGCGCCCACGGCCGGCGGCCACGCTTACACCGAGCTCACGGCCATCAGCCAGATCGTGCGCCTGGCCGGCGGCATCACCATCGCGCCGACCAATATCGAACTGCCGTATGCCGACCTGGCGCAGGTGGAAGGCATGCTGGTGCGCTTCAATAACACGCTGACCGTGTCGCAGCTCGAATACCTGGGCAGCCGCGGCGAAGTGACGCTGTCGTCGGGCCGGCTGGAAGTGCCGACCAACCGCTACCGCCCGGGCACGCCCGAGGCCGTGGCGCTGGCTGCCGCCAACGCGCGCAACCAGATCATCCTCGACGACGGCATCTTTGTGACGCCGACCGTGATCCCGTACCTGGGACTGGACGGTTCGCTGCGCGCGGGCGACACCGTCGCGGGCCTGACCGGCGTGGTCGACTTCGGCGCCAAGGGCGGCGGCGGGGCCGGCTTCAAACTGCAGCCGACGGTCGCGCCGGCGTTCTCGCAGGACCATCCGCGCGCAGCGCCGCCGGCCCTGGCCAGCGGCAACGTCAAAGTGGCCAGCGCCAACGTCCTGAATTACTTCACCACGTTCACCGACGGCACCGACGACCAGGGCCGCACCGGCCAGGGCTGCGCCATCGGCAGCAGCGCGCCGTCGCGCAGCAATTGCCGGGGCGCCGACAACCTCAACGAATTCAAGCGCCAGAGCGCCAAGATCGTCGGCGAATTGAAGGCCATGAATGCCGACGTGGTGGGCCTGATGGAAATCCAGAACAGCGGCGACTACTCGGTGCAGCAACTGGTGGACGCGCTCAATGAAGCGATTGCCCCCGGCGCCAGGACCTACGCGGTCGTGCCCAAGCCGGTCACCACCGGCACCGACGCCATCCGCGTGGCCATGATCTACAAGCCGGCAGCCGTGCGCCTGTCCGGCACCGCGCTCACCGATGGCGACAGCATCAACAACCGGCCGCCGATGGCGCAAACCTTTATTGCGCCGAATGGCAGCAAGTTCTCGGTGATCGTCAACCACCTCAAGTCCAAGGGCAGCTGCCCGGCCCCGTCGAGCGAAGATGGCGACAAGGGCGACGGCCAGAGCTGCTGGACCGCCACCCGCGTCAAGCAGGCGCAGCGCCTGGTCGGTACCTTCGTGCCGCAGGTGGTGGCTGCCGCCGGCGACCCGAAGGTGCTGCTGATCGGCGACTTCAACGCCTACGGCCACGAAGATCCGATCCAGGCCATCGTCAGCCAGGGCTTTGTGAACCAGCTCGAACGGTTTGTACGCGGCGCGGGCGCCATGCCGTACTCGTACGTGTTCAACGGCGAAGCCGGTTACCTGGACCACGCGCTGGCCAGCACCGCGCTGAGCGCCCAAGTGGCGGACGCGGCCGAGTGGCACAACAATGCCGACGAGCCCACCGTCGTCGACTACAACACCGACGGCAAACCGCAGGACAAGTACACCGACGCGCCGTACCGCGCATCGGACCACGATCCTGTCGTGCTGAGCCTGAATCTGCAGGGCGCGCCGGCCGATGTCACGGCCAGCGTGCGCACCGCCAGCTCCGGCCTGGTGCTGGCGCGCGCCACCGGCAAGTGGAACGGCACGCTGACGCTGACCAATAACAGCGCGACCGCGCTGACCGGCCCGCTGCAGATTGCCTTGAAGGGACTGCCAGCCGGCGTGACGCTGTTCAACGCCAGCGGAACCCAGGGCGGCGCGCCCTATATCACGGCGGCGGTCTCGAGCCTGGCGCCGGGCGCCAGCATCACCGTGCCGTTGAGCTTTACCAGGACCGGCACGGCAGCCGTCACGTACACCACCACCATTTATAGCGGCACCTTTTAAGGAATGACCATGTTCAAAGCACTTTCCCTGCATACCGGCCTGCACCTGGGCTGGCGTCGGACCGTCCTGGCCCTGGCCCTGGGCGCCTGCACCAGCCTGGCGTCTGCCGCCTCGGTGTTCCAGGTGGAAATCGACACCAGCTCGCTGCTGGCAGCCAACGGCAACACCGGCTGGATCGACCTGCAGTTCAACCCGGGCAATGCCGGCACGCCGTACGCCCAGGCGCTGCTGACCGACTTCACCGGCTTCGGCGATGCGGCCACGGCCCAGACGGCGGGCAGCGTCAGCGGCTCGCTGGCCGGCGGCTACGTGATCGGCAACGACGCGGCCGATGGTTATAACGACCTGTTCCACGCGGTCAATTTCGGCGGCAAGGTGGGCTTCACGGTGCGTTTCAGCGGCGACATCGATCCGGCCGCGTCCGCCCTCGGTTCGGCGTTTGGCGTGTCGTTGTACAACAACAACCTGGCTGCGCTGGGCACCAGCGATCCGGCCGGCCAGCTGGTATGGCTGAACTGGACGTCGGTGGGCAACGCGACCGTCATGCCGCTGGACAACCAGATCGGCGTGGGCGTGAGCGCCGTGCCGGAAGCGCATACCTGGCTGATGCTGGGCGCAGGGCTGGCGCTGGTGGGCGGCCTGGCCCGGCGCCGTCGCCCGGCAGCGTAAGCAGCGCGCCTGCCGCCGGCCGGCGGCCAGCGCCAGCGAGCGGCACAGTCTCCT
>JBEVMD010000341.1:0-4654 GCA_040508835.1 Duganella sp.
GCCCAGTACAGCGGGCCACCGACGAAGACGCCGTCTTCGGCTCGGCCGCGCCAGGTATCATAAAAATAGTCGTGCAGGCCCGGATAGGCCACCGCCGACAGCACGATGGCCGGTTCGACGGCCAGCGCGGCCAGCTGCGCGCGCGTGGGCCGCGCTGCCTTGCCGGTAAACGTGAGCGCAAACACCAGCGTGGCCGGCGGAATCAGCACGACGCCGGGGAAAATCAGCCGGGCCCGCAGAAACAGGGCGTCCGCATCGCCCATGTCGGCCAGCGGTATCACGTAGCAAAGCAACCACCATGCCGAGCTCAGCAAAATTACGGTCAGCGCCGGCGCCCCGGCTGCCAGGCGCCGCTGCCAGGCCGTGTACGCCAGGAGCAGCGAGACAAACGCAGTAAACGCCAATAAAAAATTATAGGCCGCCATCGGGCACCCGCTTGGAAAGTGGACTGAAAATGCTATCGAGCAAGCATTCTACTGCGCGCGGGCGCTGTGGCAAGTTTCATTGGATGGCGCGCTCTGTCGCGCGGGCTTGCCGTGCCTGGCCTGGCCTGGCCTGGCCTGGCAGCGTGCGGCAACCGCGCGCACCGGCCGGCGGCGCGGGCGCGCGGTCAGGCGGTCACGCTTTCGGCGTATCCGTCAGCCGGTCCGCCACCACCGCAGTGACGACTGCCTGCAGCAGGTGAACCGCCCAGCGCTCGCCGGCCTTGCGGGGACCCGCCTGCACTTCGCCCTCGGTGATGCCGAGGACCGGCGCAATGGCGCCGATGTTGACCGCGTACAGCGCAGTGCCGTACAGCGCGCCGATGGTGACGGGCGACAGCGACGGCGCCAGGTCCCGCAGCGCCGGATACACGGAAGCGAAAGCGGCCGATGCGCCCAGGTGATTGGCAAACTCCACCATGCTGGTGCCGGTATCGCCGATGACCGCGCGCGAGCCGGTCACGTCATCGATCCAGTCGACGGCGTCGCGGTCCAGGGTCTTGGTCATCACGCCGGTCTTGCGGCCGACCACCATCACTGCCGTTGTCACCAGGCCGGCGATCAGTCCGCCGACGATGGCTGCTTTTTGTCGTTGCATGCTTATTCCTCCAATGAATTCATCAAAACACGGTTTATATGGCTTGCGGTAAATCGGTTGCCAGCTCGGGCATCAGGCGGTTGATCACGCTGTAATTGAGCGCCGTCCACCATTCCGAGCCCTCGCCCGTCAATGCCTGCTCCGACGCTGCGATGGCCGCGTGGCCTTCGCTGACCAGGTAGTCCTCGACATCGTTCATCGACGCGAACGCGAAGATCGATACGGCATCGATCTTCTTGCCCTCCGGGTCTTTCTGGGTGGAGCCGATGTTGTGCAGCTGCGCATAGCGGCGCACGAACTCGCGGGTGGCGGGATTGGCCAGCACCAGCGGCGCATGCTCATGCAGCAGCCGCTGCTGGAATTGCTCGCGCGACAGGCCGTCGGCGCGCACGTGTATCTTGACCAGGCTGATCGCATCGCGATGCCTGGCGCTGGGAATCAAGATGTATTCGCGCGTGACTTCGCGCGACACCATGCGAAACGCCACCTGCTCGTCGACGATGATGCGCTCGGCAAACTTGTCCTGCTTGAGCGTGGTTTCGATGTCGTCCTGCTCGGCATACGTGATGTAGGCCAGGCCGTCCCACCGCGGCCGCTGGTACGGCGGCACGCGCTTGTGCGGATCGGATGGCAGCTTGCCGTCGTCATCGACCATGGCGCGGTACGGCGGCGGGAAAAAGTTGGACGGGCCCGAAGCGATGCGGTGCAGCTGGTCATAGCGCAGCACCAGCGCGCCCGAACTGCCCGGCTCGTTCCAGGCGAACTTCGGCCCGTGCACCTTGCGCCAGTATTCGTCCCAGTGTTCGTACGCAAGGTTGGGATTGTCTTCCAGCGCCAGCGAACCGGAGCGCCAGTTGGGGAAATGGATGCCGTGGCCGCTTTTGCTGGTGGACGACCCGGCGTCGAGCGGCCGGTCGCCGCGCGCCGTATCGTCGACGCGGCTGACGAACGTGCCGGTAACGATCAGCGGCTTGCTGGTGGCGCCGATGGGCGTGTTCAAGGGAGGGCGATGCAGATTGTCTGCGCGGTCGAAATCAATGGGCATGGTGTGCGTCCTGTGGGCTGCTTGGATTGCTGGACTGGCTACCTTACCGTGCCGCAGCGGGTGCGTGCGTTGGATATCGCACGGAGTGGCTTGCTTGCGGGCGAAGGTGTGGCCGGGGCCGTTCAGCGAACGGTTTGTACGACACACTCCAACGATGGTGTGTACCATCAAGCGTGTTTTTCAACTTCGCTTGATGAACACAACTGCTCGTCCCGTGGCGTCGAAAGAAGCCCGGCATCGTTGTATTGAACCAACTTCAGCGGCAACTTTTCGTTGCCCAACACATTTAAATTTGAGGACTATATGAACATTGGAATCATTGGAGCAGGTCACATTGGCAGCGCCCTGGCCACGCGGCTGACCAGCCTGGGACACTCGGTATGGATCGCCAACTCCCGCGGTCCGGAAACGTTGAGCGACGTGGCGCAAAAGACCGGTGCCAAGCCGGTCACGATCCAGGAAGCCGCCCGTCATGGCGAAATTCTCGTGGTCACCATTCCGCTCAAAAACATTCCTCAGCTACCCAAGGATTTGTTCGCGGACGTAGCGCCGGACGTCCCGGTGATCGATACGAGCAACTACTACCCGATCCTGCGCGACGGCCATATCAGCGAGCTGGAAACCGGCGATCTCACGGAAAGCGAATGGGTCCAGCAACACCTGGGTCGTCCGGTTGTAAAAGTGTTTAATAACATCCACGCCGAACATATCGGCACCAAGGGCCAGCCCAAAGGCACGGCTGGCCGTATCGCACTGCCGGTTGCCAGCGACGACGCCGCTGCCAAGCAAAAAGTGATGGCGCTCGTCGAGGAACTGGGCTTCGATGCGGTCGATGACGGCAGCCTGCACGAGTCCTGGCGCCAGCAACCGGGCACGCCAAGCTACGGCGCCGATCTGACCGCCGACAAACTGCGCGCGCTGTTCGATCAGCTGGGACCACGACGCAGCGAAGCGCAACACGCCGAGTATCTGGCCAATCACGCCAAGCTGGAACGCGAGATGGCCGCGAAAAGCTCGTCCTGACACAGGCTGGCGCAGAACTCTTCAGTTCTGCGCCAGGCGTCAGTCGCGGTACCGGACAAAACGGAATGTGGCGTGGCGTTGTGCGCTGACGTTCCGTTTTGCCACCTGCGCCGCCATGTGGCCGTCTGCCGGCACGCTCACTACGCCAGGGTGCAAACGCCGACGGGCGCTGCGACAAGTGGTACACCGCTTCTGTTCAGAGGTGGCTATCGCTGTTTTTCACGCGCTAGCAAAACTGGAGCAGTCCGGATATGCCATCGACATATCCCTGCATCTCACTGCGGCCTGATCGTGGTCACCAACAATCGGCGGGAATTTGACCGGGTGCCGGGGCTGCGCGTGGAGGATTGGACCGTGTGGTGTCGGCGCCGCCCCAATACCGAACCACTAGGTCTGCATCCCCCCTGCCTTCGCCGCTTAAGCTTATTTTTAGCACGCTCTAAAAATGGGGGGATTACCGATTTGGCCGGCGCGGAAGAGCTTTACTCGGCAGGCTGACCACGGGCGCGGTCGTGTATCCCACTACGTTTTCGACGAAACAGCACGCGACAGCCCCATGCGACGACCGTTGCCAGACCCACAGCTATCAGGGTCAGCTTCGCCCATCCGGACCATTGCAGCCAACGTATGTACTCAGTATCCGAATTGTCCGCAGCAGCATCGAAGCCGCGCGCCCGACAGTCCTCTTCCACCTGCGGGCACGCCAAGGCGACCTCGATTCCGATTGAAAACGCAGGACAACTTCGACTGACGCTTTCCCAGCAAGCGAATCGCGCATTGTGTGCCTCTAGCGCCGCCTCCTCGGCCCAATGCAACTTGGTTTCCACACCCAACCATATCAGGGTGGCAACCAGCAGCGGCAGGCCAATTGCAAGCCAAGGAAGACGCCTACACCGATTTGTCGATTTCATATCACTGGCCTTATCACTAGGCTTGCTAATTTCAGCAACTGCTGCACATCATTCCAGTTCAGCTTAGTTCCGCAGTTCAGAAGATCATACCTGAGCACGACGCTGTCGATGTCGGGATTGTATTGCCTGCCCTGCCAGATGCCGAAGTGATGCCCAGCTTCATGCGCAACGGTTGTCGCCTTAAAGCCTGCGGCAAACAGGTCGTCCGGCACGAGGTTAGCCACACTTTTTGCGTGGTTAACAGCCATGTTCAGCTTGCTCAGAAAACGCTAAGTACTTGATTTGATGGAGGCGAGGATCGGAGTCGAACCGACCTAGACGGCTTTGCAGGCCGCTGCATAACCGCTTTGCTACCTCGCCGGAGGAAGACTTGACACGAGATCACAGCCGGTTATGTGCTGTGATCCGAATTCTGGAGCGGGAGAAGAGTCTCGAACTCTCGACCTCAACCTTGGCAAGGTTGCGCTCTACCAACTGAGCTACTCCCGCATAGGAGGTGAAACTTTTTTTTACAGCGCTTACTACTTTTTACTGCTTTCAATCAGCTTCCGGAGAAACTGGAGCGGGAGAAGAGTCTCGAACTCTCGACCTCAAC